>JBGCES010000171.1:0-10773 GCA_045106545.1 Saprospiraceae bacterium | reverse complement strand
CACATTTTGTGACGGTCTCTTTTTGCACTATACATCGTTAAAAAGCCTCGTCGTAAAAAGACTATGACTACGTTTTTTGCCTTGTCTAGCACAAAAATAGCCTCAGTCAAAAATGACGATTATTTCACTTTAACTACTTATCGAATTCTTTAAAAGAATCCGATACCTAATATTTTTTAAAAATAAATCCGATACAAGAAATTTGGAATAATCCCAACTTGTCTTTCATAAGCCACGCCATCGGGTTCATCGACATCGTAAAATTCTCTCAAACGAGCTTGATTATTGGTCAAGTTATCAATGTTTAAAAACAACTCCTGCGTCGTTTTTTTCTTATTCCATTTATAACTCAAACTGAAGGTAATATTTCTTATGTCATCCAATTTATCTTCATAGGCTTTAGCAAAATCGAAGATCAAACCATTGTCAATATCGACAGCGACCTGACCATTGGCATCTCTCCGTAAGGGAATAAAATACCTGCCGCCACCAAAAAATGTTTTGATATTTACTGCAAATATTTGATTCTTCTTTTTACCTAATTCTGCAAATTCTTTACCCGCTAAAATATTGAAAATATAGTTTCCATTAAATCTCGTATTCCGCTCTACCCTATCCAATGCCGTGTATTTCGACTCGTACAAGGAAGTATTAAAGAGGAAGTAAAAACCTTTTTTCAAAAATCGCTCGACCGTCAATTCCACCCCATAATTTTTTCCAGTTCCCTCATTGATCAAACCCACATAATTTAATTCCAAACCTTCATTTAAAGTCGTATAAGAACTATTTAGATTGTCTTCTACTGGGACATTATATAAATCTTGTAGATAGCCTTCCACCTTAATTCGTAGGTCTTTAGAAAAATATTTATCATACCCAATAACGTAATGTCTCGCTTTTATCAAGCCCAAATCCAAATTGGGCGTTGTCACTGTCCCGTCAGTTTGTTCGACTCGCGCAAAGTAATTATGAATACTTTCCATCCTGCTATGCAAGCCAAAACCAAAACTGATGGAACTTGAATTGTTTAGATTGTAATTGGCAGCCACGCGAGGTTCTAGGGTAAATTTATTATTAAAAATAATATTGGTATTGTGCAAGCCGACTACCAGACGGAGTTGTTCGGTCGGGATATATTTCCAATTTAGAAAACTTCGCAAGGAACTGATATTGTCCTCAAAATCTACCAAAGTTTGACGCTCAACAAATTCATCTAATACACTTTGCCTTAGATCCTGTTCAAATAAAGTGAATTGAATACCTGCTGAAAACTTATTTTTAGCGTTAAGCTTATACTTGTATTGCGTATTCCATTTGTAGGCATTTTTCTTTAAATCGGAATTAAAATTCAACCGACTTTCGGGGATAGAATCTACGCTTAGTATGTTTTCAAAAACTTCATCTCGAATTCCTTCGCTTGAAAAAAGCAAGGTTGTTTTTACATAACTTTTAGGCGAAATATTTAAAATATGCTTCACGCCAATATTCAATAAGTTAGAACCTTTATTGAAATCCTCATTAATATCGGTTTGTGCAAAATCATTTCCGGGCGTTACGATAACTCCAGGATTAATATCTAAAAAGGTGAAATTACTATTGCCTTGTAAACCAAAAATAGAAAACGTTCCCAGCTGTTTGGTGGGCAAATAAATTTTGAACGCCGCATCTTGAAAGGTTAAACTTGCACCTTCTACAGGAACTACCCCCAATTCAATCGCAGCGCCAATTGTAGAATATCGAAAATTGGCGAGGTACGAACCTTTATACCCTTTTTTGAACGGGCCCTCTACCGTCAACTCTGTTCCCAAAAGCCCAAACCCAAAAATCCCTTCAAACTTTTCATTATTGCCTTTGCGCATCCTTACATCATATACGCCAGAAAGCGCATCGCCAAATTCAGCGGGAAAAGCGCCCGTATAAAAATCAGAAGTTGACAAGAGATTGTTGTTCAATGCGCCAGTCGAACCGCTGATCGAACTTGGATCACCAAAATGATTGGGATTTGTTATTTCTGCGCCTTCTAATCGCCATCCTACGTACTTGGGAGAGTTTCCTCTGATAATGATGTCATTACCGCCGTCTTGTGAATTGGTCACCCCAGCAAAATTCCCCGTAATCTTAGCAGGGTCATTAAATCCACCTGCGTAGCGAGAAGTCTGCTCTGCTGAAATAGAACGAGCACTGACGACTGCCAATTCATTTAGCGCCGTCCCTTTTTTTGCGGAAGCGGTGACCACAACCTCAGTTAATGATTCGACGGATTCTACCAATGTGAAGTCCAATATTATTTCCTTCGCTGAATTTACTTCAATATTGGAAACAAATTTATCTTGATAACCGATATAAGAAACCATTAAATTCACCCTTCCGATGGAGACTTTTTCTAATCTGAAAACGCCCTCCTCATCGGTGGTCGTGCCGATTAAAGGTTCGACATTAAGGACAGAAACCGTGGCGCCGATTAAAGGTATTTGTGTATCTTCATCGATGACTGTTCCTCTGATCAGTTGGGTTGCATTTTGTCCAAATAAGACTACATTTGACGATAACAAAAATGCTGTAACAGTCAATATGAATCTTATCCTATTTTGTATATTTATTTTCATAGTACAAAATTGGGAAGAACAAGATTCAGATGCATTCACTTTAGTTAACAAATTAGATGTGCTGCCATTAAAAGTTAAAGCCTTGATTGTAATTGCATGCTCAAATTAAATTACCATTTCTTCAAGCCTAATAGCTTCTCTCCTAATGCTGTTAATTCCACTTTTCCGTATCTCGTCTGTTCCAAATTTTAATTGTGGTTTAAAAGTGACGTAATAATCATTCAAATACTTGACTTTTCCATTTTATTCATTTAGCTTTGTTTAAAAATTAAACTAAGTATATAAAAGGGTTGGCATAGAAAGCAAAAGAGGAATGACTTTTCTTTTCTATTTAAATCCTTAATTTTAACCTACAAATCACAACAAATTGATTATCAATAAATTATATCGTCAAAACTTAACGCTCTTAACGGATCTTTACCAGCTAACGATGGCTTATGGCTATTGGCAAAATGGGCTTTACGATCGGGAGGCCGTTTTTCATTTATTTTATCGCAAAGCGCCTTTCGGTGATCAATATGCCATTGCGGCGGGTTTGCAATTAGCCGTAGAATATTTACAAAACCTAAAATTTTCGGTAACGGATATTCAATATCTGGCGGGACTTAAAGGCGCAGATGGACAACAACTTTTTGATGAAAGCTTTTTGAATCATTTACAACGTTTGGATTTCAAGTGCGATATTGATGCGATGCCTGAAGGGACTGTTTGTTATCCACATCAGCCACTCATTCGCGTACGGGGGCCGCTATTACAAGCGCAGTTAATTGAAACTGCTTTGCTCAATATGATTAATTTTTCGACGCTAATTGCGACTAAAGCGGCGCGGGTAGTTGAAGCGGCACAGGGTGATACGGTACTAGAATTTGGTTTAAGGCGAGCGCAAGGGATTGACGGCGGATTAACGGCAAGTCGAGCTGCATATGTTGGTGGTTGCCATGCGACTTCTAATGTTTTGGCAGGTAAATTATACGGAATTCCCGTACGCGGTACGCATGCACATTCTTGGGTGATGGTTTATGATTCTGAATTGGAAGCTTTCGCTCAATACGCAGCAGTAATGCCAAACAATTGTGTCTTCTTGGTCGATACTTACGATACTGTGGAAGGCGTAAAGAATGCGATTCTCATCGGAAAAAAATTGCGGGAACAAGGACATGATTTGAATGGTATTCGGTTGGATAGCGGTAATCTCGTTGAATTGAGTCAGCAGGCACGTGAATTGTTGGATGCAGCAGGTTTCGAATCTGCAAAAATCGTTGCTAGTGATGGTTTAGATGAGTATAAAATATCAGCCTTGAAACGACAAGGTGCACAAATCGACGTTTGGGGAGTAGGTACTAAGTTGGCTACTGCTTATGATCAAGCAGCGCTAGGTGGTGTATATAAGCTAGCTGCTATTCGGGACGAAAATGGCGAATGGGAGGATCGAATTAAATTATCCAACACACCAATTAAGGTAAGTAATCCTGGTCAGCAACAAGTAAGACGGATTTATCAGGCGGAAGTACCTATTGGAGATGCAATCTATGATGAAGCACATCCACCGCATGATGATTTTAATTTTCAACCTTATCAAAAGAGTGAATCAAGAACCGTAAATTTCGCTGCGGGAAAAGATTTATTAGTACCTATTTTCCGAAAAGGAAAATTGGTGTATGATTTGCCCACTCTAAATATGATTCGTTCGCGAACCATCACCCAAATGAGCTTGTTTCAATCTTTGAAAAATTACCCCAGTGGTTTAGCTACGTCCCTTTTGAAACGAAAAAATCAATTAATGGAACAACATCAATCCGTCATGACTGATTAAAATCTTAGGTGAATCTACTTATTACTTTCACTTTTCCAAATTACCATCAATTATCAACCTTTCCACATGGCTTACACTTATGAATATCCCCGTCCTTCCCTCACTGTTGATTGTATTATTTTTGGTTTGGACGCAAGTCTGACGCTTAAAGTGCTACTTATCCAACGTGGTCACGATCCTTATGAAGGGCACTGGGCACTACCGGGTGGATTTGTGGATATGGAAGAAGATTTAGAAGCCGCTGCATTGCGCGAATTGGAAGAAGAAACGGGTGTGAAAGACGTTTATATTGAACAATTATACACCTTCGGTGCGCCCGACCGAGATCCACGTGGTCGCGTCGTCAGTGTAGCCTATTACGCGCTCGTCAATTTGGAAGAACATCCCGTGCAAGCCAATTCAGATGCGCGTAATGTAGAGTGGTATGATATTACCGATTTACCAAAGCTAGCCTTCGACCACGACGATATTATGCGAACTGCAATCAGTCGCCTCCGTTCTAAAATGCGCTATCAACCACTAGGTTTTGAGTTGCTGCCTGAGCAATTCACCTTACCACAGCTACAACAATTATATGAAACCGTCTTGGGCGTACAAGAAATCAACAAGCGAAATTTCCGTACAAAAATTCTAAAAATGGGTATTCTCGAAGAAGTTGGTAAGCAAACGAATGTTGCCCATCGTCCGGCAACACTTTATCGCTTCGATAAGGAAAAATATGATCAGCGGATGAAGGAAAAGGAGAATGGACTGTTGAGAAGAGGGGTCGATTTTGAGATTTGAAACTTTATTTTGGCTAAAGATGTTGCAGGATTTGCAATACGGTAATCAGGTTACTTTCAAATACTTACTCAATGAAACCGAAGAAGTTCTGTCTATCGTAGCAAGTTCGCGCAAAACAGCAGGTCAAAAGCTAAAAAAGTAAAAATACCATTATAGCGTTTGATCAAAAGTTAAAGAAAAACACCATCATTCAAACTTTTTACCTAAAACGCTAAAACCATGGCACCCAACTCAAAACTCAATCCTCAAAACCCAAAACTAACCCCTGACTACGCCGACATCAACAAATCCCTCTGGGATACTTGGACCGAAGTTCATGTCAAATCTGACTTCTACGAATACGACAACTTCCTCAACGGTAAAGACTTTCTCCGCGACATCGAACTCGCAGCGCTGCCCGATGTAAAAGGTAAAAAACTGCTGCATTTGCAATGTCATTTTGGGCAAGACACACTCAGCTGGGCAAGACGTGGTGCTCAGGTAACGGGCGTAGATTTATCTACTAATGCTATTAATCGAGCGCGGGAATTGGCAGAAAAGCTGGACATTGATGCAACTTTTTATAATTGTAATGTATATGATGTACCAGCGGAATTAAACGAACAGTTCGATATTGTTTTTACATCGTATGGAACGATTGGTTGGTTGCCAGATCTAGATAAATGGGCAGCAGTGATTCAGCGTTGTTTAAAGCCAGGTGGGACGTTTTTTATGGTCGATTGGCATCCGTTTGTGTGGATGTTTGACGATGAAACGCATTCGAAAATCACCTACGGTTACTTCAATGATCAAATGTTTCTAGAGGATACCACGAGTTCCTATGCAGGTGATCACAGCGATCGTCCTCGTCAAACAGCTACTTTCAACCATCCAACTAGCGAAACACTTAATGCATTGATAAACAGTGGGTTGCAACTCGAATATTTTAAGGAATTTAATTATTCCAATTACGACATTTTCCCAAACAGTGAAACTATTGGCGAAAATAAATTTATCATGAAGCACTTCGGAACAAAGATTCCTTACATGTATTCGATAAAAGCTAAAAAAGGTTAATAAACCCTTGAAAAATTGACTTTACGTTTATTAGGCTTTAAACAAACTCTTAGTCTTTAGTAAACGTAAAGTCATAAGTCAATCAATTAATCACCTCTTTGTCATTTCCCATCCAAAATATAGCACTTTAGAACATCAAATCATTCCTTCGTAGCGTTTTATTAGCAGTATCCGACTACATAAAATGTAAATAAAATGAATTTGACAAAAAGTGCCCTACTACTACTCGTTTCTTGTTCACTTCTCTGCTTTTCCTGTGAGGAAGAAATACCTGAACTGACCGATACTACTAGTCCAACTTTCAATATAAACACGCCTTCTACTGCGACAGAATACCTTTCTGACCAAGCTATTCCCGTGCAAGTCACCATTAGTGATGATAACAAATTGGCGAGTTATAAGGTGTTAGTTAGAAATCTAGCAACGGACGAACTCGTTTTTATCGAAAGTCAAACGACAGATGCGAAACAAGCAGAAGTAAACGATGAATTCACTGTGTCTGTAGCGGAAACAACGGAGTTTCGTTTGGAAATAGAAATTGAGGACGCTGCTGGAAATGCAACCACTGAAAATCAAGTTTTTAAAATCTTACCTCCTCCTGGTGGTGTGTTAAATCTTAATATAAAATTGACTTATCAAGACGAACCACTAGTCATTTTTGAAAGATACGATTACGAAGGAATGCGCTTGTTTTTTACGCGCTTTAGTAGTTTCTTAAGCGATATTACATTAATAAATGGCTCAGAAGAAGTACTGATTAGAGAAGTAGATTTTTTGGATCTAACAGGTGCTCATGAAACGCCAGCAGATGCTGCGAATGGTTTTGATTACGAAATTGGTGGCATCCCTGCGGGCACTTATTCTGGTTTAGTATTTGGATTAGGTGTGAAAGAATCTCTAAATGCGCAGCAACCTGCTGATTTCTCGCCAAGTTCCCCTTTAAGTAGATCTGGAGAGTATTGGGCGTCTTGGGAAAGTTATATTTTTCAAAAAACAGAAGCTAAATTAGATAGTGATGGAGATGATGAATTTGAAACGCAAGTTGCCTTGCATTTAGGCGCAAATAATGCCTATAGAACGAAAACATTGGAAAAAAATATTGAAATTCGCACGGACAATAGCACAACTGTAGAATTGACAATTGATGTTTACGACATGCTAGTGCAAAACGACCAAGCTTACGATTTGCGTGAAAATGGTCAAATCCATAGCCTTTCACAATTGCCTTTGATTGAGCAACTATCTGATAACTTGGTCATTGCCATTCAATAGCTAACAATTTATTTTTATATATTTAATTATTTTTTTTATGAAAAATTTCAAATCACCCACTTTACTGTCCTTTCTGTTATTATTTGCATTGGGTTTTACAAGCTGTGATAACGATTCTTTCTCAGGGGAAGTGGACATGACCTTTAATTTAGCCGTTGATGGTGAAGCTTTCCAAACTGGAACGACTTATACACTCAATGGTACAGCGGTAGAATTCACCAATTTTGGTTTCTACATTGGTGGCATTTCATTCGCTGGCGAAGAAGCAGAATCTGTCTTTCAAGATAAGTATCTATTAGTAACACCAGATAATACCAACTTTACCATTGGTGAATTATCCAAGGATACTTACAGTGAATTATCTTTTTTTGTTGGAGTTGATCCAGCTACTAACTCTATGTCAACCGAAGACTTTACGACACGGGCATCTTCCGATCCATTAGCTGCCAATGATTTTCAAATGCACTGGAATTGGAATAGCGGTTATAAGTTCTTACGAGTAGATGGTATGTCTGATACAGATGGAGACGGCGTAGTAGATACAGGTATTACTTACCACATCGGTTCAGATGCGCTATTAGAATATGTAAATTTAAACCTAGAAAATCTATCCGAAGAAGTTAATATCGAATTTGATTTCGCAAAACTATTTGCAGGGGTTGATTTCACTACTGACATAGATACGCATACAGGTAATAACTTACCGCTTGCTCAAAAATTAGTAGCCAACTACTCTACTGCTTTTAGCTTAAAATGATTCTAGAAGTGATAGATTCTAAAGCGAGTAAAAATTGTTATTTTTACTCGCTTTTTTATTTGGTAAAATGTGAATCTCACCGTGACTTTTATCGCATTATGCGTCTTAAGAGTGATTTTCCCCCTAAAAAACTCTTTTTTTCAAAAAAAACATGGATAAAAAAATATATTGTTTAAAAGTTTTACGGGGAATTTATATATTGTCCTCAGATTAAGCCAAATCATATTAAAATGCCACACATTTCTTTCCCAATGAGCAAAAAGCCTTAATCTTTTAGTACTTCCAATAAAATCGATTTCAGCTTATACTTTTTTTCTTCTCACCAGACTTCTGATACAAAAAAAATAGAAATACCCCTTTTTACTTACAGTTAAAACAAACAATAGCACAAGACAATTACGATTATTTTTACAATCTACCGATTGCGTACTCTTCATCCGTTTGAAAGGAGACTTGCCAATTGCTTCACTGCAAATGCCAGCTAGTTCCGTTTCTGCAACGTCCATTATATTTCGTAACCCAACAGATGTACCAACTGACGACAATTACTGTTCACTTAAAACTTAATAAACGCTAACTTATGAGATATAGGTTATACCGCAAAAAAAGTGCGAACCTCTACTTTTTTCAATTTTTAGAAGGAGATGAAGCTGTCTTAAACTCACAAGGTTATCAAGACAAAGATGCTAGGAATAATGGATTGAACTCGGTTTTCAATAATGCAAGCAATGCTGACCGCTATTCAGTAATTGAAGAAGATGGTCAATATTACTTTATTTTAAAAGCTGGAAATAATCAAGAAATAGGTCGAAGTGTAGCCTATGCAAGTCAAGCTGCCGCTGAAAGTAGTAGCCAAACGTTTCGACAACAAGCTCCTGGATTAAGAGCCGAAGAGACAAATGCGACCACTACAACTCAAACAGTTGTTACTCAAACGGTTACTGATTCGCCAGAAGCTCCTTACCAAGACAAAGGCAAAAGTGATGATTACCATCGTCTATCTTTTTATCAAGAACATACAGGCAATGGTGTCAATGGTTTCGCGACCTTCGAAGCAGAAGGTAAATCTTGGTTTACTTACAATGTAAATGGAGTAGTTTACTTGATTAGTGAAGGGTATGAATCAGTAGCAGCACGTGATAATGGTATTGAATCGGTAAAAACGAACTTACCCAAAGAAGATCGTTACCAACTAGAACAACATCCTAATGGCGCATATTATTTCAATTTACGCGCAGGTAATAATCGTGAAATAGCAACTAGTCGCTGGTTTACTAACGAAAGCGATCGCACCGCTTCTATCCGCATGATGATCTCTGGTCAAGGCGCTAGTTTGCAGGAAGGAACGCAACTACAAGCAGCTAATCGCATCGCTGGTATCAATATCGCCGACGCGCCTGCACCCATTGAAAAGAAAGAAAAAAAGAAGCGCAAGAAACGTACCACGGAGAAGAAACCTAAAGCAGAAAAAGTTGTCGTAAAAGAAGGTACTTACCACTTTAACTCGATTACTTATCAACTTTTCAAATCTGGTAACGGGCGTTATTACTTTACTTTCCGTAATGCGGAAGGAAAAGCATTATTTTTAAACAGCGATGTTCGTGGTTTTGAAACTCAGGAACAAGCAGAAGCTGTAATTGAGCAAATCCTTAACTATGCTCCTTACGAGAGCAATTTTGAAGGAAAGACTACGCGTAACAACAAGTTTTACTTCTACATTAAAGGTGAGGAAGGTAAAAATATCGGAAAGAGTTTCTTTTATGGTAGTACCGACGATATGCAGAACGCAGTAGGTACGCTCTTAGGAACAGAGACTCAGTTGGTTGCCTTAGAAGCTGCTGGTGGTGGAAAAGCAACGAAAAATATAGATGAATACTTAGACTGTGCAGAATATGCGGGCGCAGCTGGTTTCCATTCTTTCCGCCACGATAGCAATAACGAATATTACTTCGGTTACAATAGTAACAATGGTAAAACATTATTGCGTTCGGAAGGATATACGACGTCAAAAGCTAGAGACAACGGTATCGCATCGGTTAAGAAAAATTCTCCCATCGATGCACGCTGGAAAACGGACATTGAAGAAAATGGTCAATACTTCTTCGCCCTACGTGCAGGTAACAATCAGGAAATCGCACGCTCTTGTCCTTACGCAAGTCAAGGTGAAATGATGACTGCTTGGGGTCTAGTCACTGGCGAAGAATCTCAACTAGGATTTGGTTCAGCGATTCGTAATGGTGTGATGATGTCGGCTCTTGCTATTCGTCAACAAGATGAAGCAGAAGCGGCTCGTTTAGCTGCCGAAGCGGAAGCGAAACGCAAAGCTGAAGAAGAAGCACGTCTAGCTGCCGAAGCGGAAGCGAAACGTAAAGCGGAAGAAGAAGCGCGCCTAGCTGCCGAAGCGGAAGCAAAACGTAAAGCAGAAGAAGAAGCACGTCTAGCTGCCGAAGCGGAAGCGAAACGTAAAGCAGATGAAGAAGCGCGTC
>JBGCES010000170.1:0-7245 GCA_045106545.1 Saprospiraceae bacterium | reverse complement strand
ATAGGGGTCAAAAAGTCGATCGAGCAGATATACTCTACCTAATAAAGCATAGGCATCCGCGTGGTGCGGATCTTTTTTTTTTTTTCTTTGCAAAGCGCGTTCTGCGTCCTGCCAGCGTTTCAATTGGATATATCCTCGCGCAATTTGTAGCTGAACTTGCGGATTGGGATGCGTGAGTTGATTTTCAACTTTTTTAAATAATTTAATCGCTCGAATCGGCTGGCGTTCGCCCAAAAGCAAACTACCTTCCATGACATCCAAAGTCGCATCATCAAACATCTCGCGCGTGCGCATTGACTCGATAACTTTGCGGCATTCGGGTAGGCGCGTCATCGTTTGATAGCTAGTTGCCAACAGCATAGCGTAGCGAGAAACGTTGGGATTGTTTTTATATAATTTTTCTAAAATAGGAATGGAACGTTCGACAAAGCCGCCATCAATTAAAGCTTTCGCTAAATTAAACTGACATTCATCGTGCGTTTTGCGGCGGTTTTCATCAGCGTTTCCGCTAGGTGCTTCGATATATCCTAAATCAATTAATTGCTGCAAAGCGCGTTCGGCAATACTTTCGTCCTCTCCTACCGTTTTGGAATGCATGCCACAATCGCCTTCCACCGCTTCCCAACTGCTAATCGTTTTGGTAGGCTGGGAAGTGGTAAATACCTGTTCCAATACTTTACCATCCATGTCTTCGCCAACGGGCAAATCGAATATTTTCAAGATGGTCGGTGTGACATCCAGCAGACTCGCCCCATAAACGATTTCATCCTTTTTAATCCCAGGCCCTTTTAAAACAAAAACACCATAGGGGCTATGCTCATAAGCAGGACCAGCTGGTTCAGAAGGAATAACACGCGGACGCAAGTGATCGGGTTGAAACCCGTGGTCGCTGACTAGCATTAAATAAGTATCATCATCCACAAAATCCATAATTCGCCCCAACATCATGTCATGAAAAATATATCCCTGCGTCACCACATACTAATTAGTTCGCAAAATGTCGCTGTGGTAAAAAATTTGTCTGCGTAAAAGATATTAGTTCCAAAATAACCCGTACCACTACCTCTATTGGTGTAAGATATGGCACACTGCCCTGCCAAATTTCCACTAGCCGCTAAGGGAATTATACTAGCTAGTGCTGCTTTTTTCCAAAGTTGTTTGCCTGCGATATTTTTGTATTGTCTTATGCTGACGGCTTGTTGTAGATAGGCTTGAAGCTGCGAACTTTTAGTTGTGGGTTTATTCATGGAAAAGGATGTTTAATGAATGGAATAGATGCTAGTAGATAATAAAAATGGTCGTTTTCAAATTAGCTCTTACTTCTTAAATTTTTGAAGCGTAATGATTACGACTACTTATCACCTCTCTCTACGGTTAGTAAGATGGGGTAGGTTGCTTGCTTGATAAAAATTAATCCTCTCTGATTTTTTTATCCTCTTTCAGTACACTTTAGACTAACATATAGACGATTTTCAAAGTCACGTATCGGTGGTAGATTTCTGTTCCATAGGAGATTTATTATAAGAAATAAGTTAAAAATTAACTTATAGTGCAATAAGGGGCGACAGGAAATATTTACCAACATAAACATTTGATAATCAATGTTTTAAGGTATTCATATCAATATATTAATCTAGTTATTATACCTGTAAGATTATATTTGGAAAGGTTTTTGCTAGAGTAACTTTTTATCTTTCCATGAACACTGTACATTACGATTTGTAAAAGTATTTTTTTCTTATTTTTTCTACTCCTTTCATAAAGTCACATCAAATAATATCTACCTCTCCAACATATTAGTATTTATTTAAATTAAATGATTTTCTAATTAATTGACATTCAATTTTTTAGAAGGGACTGTCTTATCAAATTAATACTGCCTGCCTCCAATTTTATTTTTTTCACAACGCTTTTTTTCAAACAAACACTAAATCAAACACTTATGACAAAAGTTGTTTACGCCTTATTTTTTTTATTTAAAATAATGGTCTTCTCACTTGGGATTCTTATCTCAACTTCCGCCCTCGCTACAGACTCCTCGCCTTTAAATTTATTCTCTACAACTGATTTTTCAATCAGTAATTCCATTGAAGTTTCCTGTAAAATTTCTAAAGTAAAAACAGATATTCAACCCTGTGATGAGAATGGAGAATTTTACGTCGAACTGGATTTTACCTTCAAGAAAGAAGGCGATGCTGGTTTTAGCGTTTACAATCAAAGAGGTAATCAAAAAATAGGTATTTACAGTTATGAAGACTTACCCGTTTTAATTGGACCATTAAAGGGAAATGGTAGCGAATACAAATTAGAAATAAAAGATAATGAAGAAAGAGGATGTAAGAAGAAAATTGAGATAAAGAAGGTTAGATGTGAAGATGAAGATGAAGACGACGATGATGATGATGACGACGACGATGATGATGATGATGATGATGATGATGACGATGACGATGACGATGACGATGACGATGAAGATGAAGATGATGAAGATGACGATGAAAATGTTCGTTGTAACATATCTGATTTAAATGTTACTGCTCAAGCTTGTGACGAAGAAGGTGACTTTTACGCGCTACTTGATTTCACTAATGAAGGTGGCAGTGCAGATGGCTTTAGCGTTAAAAGTCCTAATGGCAGAACTGATTATGGTACTTTCAGCTATGCAGATCTACCCATTTCTATTGGTCCGCTTGCTGGCGATAACCGAACAAAGTATCAATTTAAAGTTAGTGATTTAAGTGATCATCGTTGTTCTAAAGTAGCGAATTTGGGTAAAATCAAATGCGAAGAACCAGAAGAATGTCTCATTGGTGAATTAGAAACAGAAGTAGAATGTAAAGACAATGGTAGCTACAATTTGACTATTGATTTTGAAACAGAATACAGTAAGAATGAACGTTTTATGGTCATGCTAAATGATCGAGATGCAGGTACATATAAGGTAAAACGCTTGCCATTGACGTTTCGCAATTTGAATCAAACCGGAACAGGTAGCACAGCAATGGATGTTGCGATTAAAATGGTCGGTCTTGAAGACTGTGCGATGGCGACTTCAATTACAATTCCTAATTGTAGCGAGGACGAACCCGAAGAATGTGCGATTGATGGACTACGAATCGCTACGGATTGTACCGAAACAGGCAAGTATGATTTGATGTTAAATTTCTTTACTAATGACAATACTGCTGCTGAGTTTATTGTCCAGTTAGATGATGAAGAAATCGGTACCTATGACATTAATAGTTTACCACTTACTATACCAGATATGAATACCAGTGGTTCTGGGAGTTCAGCGATGGATATTTCAATTACATTAGTAAATAATTCCGATTGTAGCGCCACTCAAACATTTGTCGAACCAGATTGTAATTTCACTTCTGACGACTGTACTATGAGTGACCTTACAGCTACCGTTGGAGATTGCGACCAGTTTGGAACATTTCCAATTACGATTGACTTTTTGGTAACTAATCCTCCATCTGATCAATTTCTATTGAGTGATAATCGAATTGTATATGGTACATTTAATTATAGTGATTTACCCATTACGATTGAGCGATTTTTAGGTAGTGAAGATATAACCTATAATTTCGTAGTACAGGATTTTGAGCAGCGAGGTTGTTCCGCAACGGTCAGTATAGCTGGTAAATCGTGCGCAGATACATTGGCTGAGGAAGAAGAAGAAAATGAAGAGGAAGGAAATAATCAGTTGAATTTGCTAGGTAGTTATACACCTGCAAATCCAGCGGCAGCGGCGGTAAAAGTTTTCCCGAATCCAGCGCAGGAGACGATTAATTTAATTTACAAAGTACAAGAACCGAACGCTTCGATTAGCATTGTTAACCTTAACGGCGAATTGATAAAAACCATCAATCCGCAGGACACATCGGCTTCCATAAGTGACTTATCCGCAGGTGTTTACTTTATCCGGATGACAACTGAGCGGGAAACGGTTTCCGTTAAGTTTATTAAACAGTAAGTGAGAAAACAGAAAAGAGACCGATAAATCTGAGAGAATACAGACTATATAAGTGATTGAATATCAAACACTTGTACCGTTTTCCAAAATCTCTTTTTGTCGAGAGAAAAATTCAATACAATCAAGTTCTAGTTTTCTCTAAGCAATTCAATTACATATACATTCTTAGCCTAAGATGGCGGGTGATTAACATCGCTCGTCATTTTTTTATGCAAGCGTTTGAAAATACGCTACTTTCGTCTTTGTAAAAATTACATTTATTCGCATTGAACAAAAATAACTTCCTAAATATGAAATCGATCACTATCGCGATTTTTAGTTTATTAATCTCTAGTTGCTTATTTGCACAAACCGAAAAAATGAAGGATAGTCCACTCCCCTACCATGAAATCCCAGCAGCACATGATTCCTACACCGCAGGTAGTGTTGCCGCCCGTACCATTGATGGATTGGGGTATCGTTATTACTGGGCAACAGAGGGCATCAATGAAGATGTACTCAATTACGAGCCTGGAAATGAAGGTCGTAAGGCTGCTGATGTATTAGAACACCTTTTCGGCTTATCAGATATGATCAAAAATGCGACTTTAGGTGAGCCAAATATTCGTCCGTTGCAAAATGTACCGACTGATTTTGCTGATTTGCGGAAAGCTACTTTGAATAACTTGCAAGCGGCGAGTGAAAAATTACGTGAAGCAAAAGATGAGGACTTAAACGAGATGAAAATTATCTTTAAACGCGGTGAAAAAGAGTCTAGTTTTCCCTTTTGGAATTTACTAAATGGACCGATTGATGATGCATTGACGCACGTGGGTCAGATTGTTTCTTATCGACGTTCGGCGGGCGTTCCTCAAAGTCCGAAAGTGAATGTTTTTATGGGTAAAAATCGCCAACAGTAATAAATCAAAACAAGATTAACTAATTGATTATCAATTAGTTAATCTTGTTTATTTAATTCATTCATTAAAGAGCAAAAGCCCCGTCAATGACGGAGCTTTTGCTCTTTTTAGCTGTAGCTAAATCGTTTTTCTAACGTAAAACAACCATTCGTTTCGTTATCACTTCGTTCGCGGTGCGAAGAACAACGGTATAGATTCCTTTGGCAGAAAAATCAGGACGATAAGTAACTTCATGTTTTCCCGCTGCCTGTTGTCCCGCTGCTAATAAATTAGCGACCTCTTTTCCGTTTACATCAAAGACCTGTATGGATACATTGCCTGTTTCAGCTAATTCATAAGTAATGGTCGTTTCGCCTGCAAATGGGTTAGGCATTACACCGAGACTCGTTTCTTTAATATAAACAATTTCTTCTTCTAACGGAGAACGTTCCGTTACTTCTTCTTCTGGGATAAGGTCGCTACAATCGCCCATTCCAGCTGAGAAAGTTGCTCCACTAGCTACACTAATCCACTGCCTAAGGTGATGCTGAACTAGATTGTAAGATGACATTACTACCATCGGCGATGTAACCAGTGGTTGCAATTGCGTTACCAATGCGATAACTACCAGAAGTGATTTCGCCCGAACTTGGTGGCGCAGTAGTACAGCTATTATCCAATAAACAACCCGAGCTAGTAACTTCTAATGAGTAAGTACTTACTGCACCATCCCAACCATCAATGGCAATATAAAATGTACCTCCTGAGGAAGTGCTAAAGCTGACAGTTTCATTGCTAGCACCGCCTTCGAAGCTACCAGCAAAACAAGTAGTCTGTCCACATTCATCATTCAATAAAATTAAATCTAAGTCGGCGGTAAGATTAGTGAGAGCAATAGCAACTGTAGTCGCTCCTGTCAGCGTAACCTCATACAATACTTCAGGGCCAGTATGTCCATTAAATATACAATTATAGGAATCCAGTTCAAAGGTACCACCTGCATTTGTTCCATCATAAACTTGTCCACAAGTAAGCGGTGTACTCATACAACCCTCACCATCACAACGATCTGGCGCAGTAAATAAGCTACTTCTAATGAGCGCACAACTGGTCTCGTCAGAAAAGCGGGCAGTGACATCTACATTATTCCCATCCGCAGTTAAACCTGTCAGAGTAATCGTGCGTGGACTCGTTCCGATAGCAAAACTTTGTGAATTGACAATTAAATTTCCAGTAGCAGGTGCATCAGTGAAGGTAACTGTTATTTGTTGCGTATATTCATTTGTATTGGAATTACAAGCAGTTTGGCTACCCGCAGTAATATTATTGATGGCACAAGTACTTCCGTTACCGCCGCCACAAGTCAAATCACAGCCATTAGAAGGATTATTAAACCGCGAACGCATCATATCGCCTGGTTCTGTACTATCAGGAGAACGACCAAAGCCATTATTCAAATTAATTCCACAAGAAGTCAGGTGACAATAGCTCATCACTTGACCAGTCAACGATGGACAGCTCACACCATTTGCACAACTTCCCTCAGAACCAACACACCCATCAATTACAGTATTGTTCCCATTCCAGCGACACGCCTGAGTATGGGGAGAAAACCAGTTGTGCCCCATTTCATGCGAAAATACTTCTACCTCCCACGAATAAGTAGGAAAGTTAGTAACAGATGTCCCCATATTTGCACTAACGGCAAACGGTCCAGCATAATGACGTTCCGCAAAACCATCATCATCAAAATCTGCATTAAATTCAAAATAATCATCACACAGTACGTCCAACCAAGCTATTCCTCCTCCTAAACCTCGAGTAGAAATAAAATGTTTTAATCGACCATTGGGGTTATCCTGAACCGTTCTACCCCAGTCTTCTAAAACTTGACTGATGTCATTAGTACTAGCATAAGGATCGGCTGAAGTGTGTACAAAAACATTGGAAAGGGCAATATCCATGTTATCTAATCCGAGGTAAATCATCTCCACCTCATTGATCAAGGCAGTTACAAAATTATTGACAGTAGTAACATTAGATCCATTGTCTTGATACATTCTAAAATCACACTCTACGTAGATGGGGACACAATTCATCATAGACTTCTGACCGTCTTCTAATGATTCTTTAATGTCAATACCTACGGGCATATCACCATGGAAAGGCATTATCTCATCGGAGGCACTACAATTGTGGGGATTTTGGATTTTTAATTCATGCTCGTTGTAAAAAATATATTTGTTTTTTTCGTTGCCTAATGCACCTAAGATATAATTACCGCCATTGTCCGCCATAACCACGCGCACGTACTTTGGAAAAACGCTTACCGCCACGACCGAATGTTCTCTTCCTTTGATTATACCTCGGTACAATACGCCTTCAAAC
>JBGCES010000017.1:0-9409 GCA_045106545.1 Saprospiraceae bacterium | reverse complement strand
CGTCACTTTATGACGGGTAATTTTTCCGATATACTGCGTTAAAAAATATTTCCGTAGAAGGACTATGCAAAGATTTTTTGCCTTGCCTATCGAAAAAATTACTATCGTCAAAAGTGTCGCTTATATCAATCGAAGTACTTATAATAATTTTTGAAAAGTAATCTTTACCATCTGTTATTTGAATAAGCTGAAATAGCAAAATAAAAGCTTATGATTAAAACATTACTTTTTCTTTTTATAAAAATTTACTTAGAGTCTATTTCTTTTTGACTTTTGTCAGGTGTTTAAATGGAAATAATTAAATATTTGTAAAAGGTAAGACAACCTATGAGGAAAACGGCGGCAAAGGTAATAAAACTAGCCACAATTAATACAAAACGATTTCTAAAAAAAAATCAATTTCGCACTTCCATGTTAAGACATAAACTAGGATGAGTGAACAAATAATAACTTGATCTTGCGATACCAAGCATGTCATTAACCATAATAGACACAAATAAAATACAAAAACGGTCTTTGGCTAAAGTCTATCGTTCTAAAGAAGAGGGGGTAAACTGTACAAATACAGTGATATAACTGAGGTGTACAAGTTTATATGTTAGTTGTCCCTATTATGGAAATTTGGGATAATAGGTATGTGTAACTCTAGCAATTTTTTAACTTAAACAATCAGGTTGTATAGCAAATATAATTAATCTTTTTGAACCGCTTATAAAATAGCAACAAAAATGCTGTACTTCATTTTTATTAAAAAAATAGATATTTATAAAAACCTATTTTCCAGTTTAATAAATTTAAACCAACTGACAAATTAAAATATTACTATATATCAACATCCACGCTGCTACAGACTTATCTTATCAGGTAATTTATCCAGAAAAACAAAACTAAATAAACCCACAAGGCGTCCAAGAAATGCCAATATATAGTTAGCAGTCGCAATTTTAAGCGTTTTTCAGGATCAGAAAAATAGACTAACACACTCACAGGTTCTTTCATTTTTTTGTAGGCTTTATAAAGAAAAATGCCTAAAAATGGTAAGCCAGCAATCACGTGTGCAAAGTGCATTCCTGATATAATATATAGATAGGAAGCGGAATTATCGCTATTGATCAAAATGTTTTGGTTGAAAAGTTGTTGCCACCCAATGTACTGCATCAACATAAAGATCAACGAAAGGAAGATAGTTGCCCAAAGTGCCCGCTGGTAATTTCTCGTATTATCTTGTTTATAAGAACGCGTTGCCCATGACATCGTAGCACTACTTCCCAGTAAGATTATGGTATTAAATATAAAAATATTTGGCAATTTGAGTGGTGGCAAATTACTTTGAATACGCGTATAGATAAATGCCGCCGAAAACGCTAAGAAGAGCGCACAAATACCAATTAACATCAATGATAGCATGACATTATAGGGATGAAAAGCGTAGTTTTGATATTCGTTATATTCTTTATTCATGTATCAGGAGTTATAGGAGCGCTGAAAAAATAAACTTATGGAGTTGTAATTGTGAGTGAAAAAAATTCCCACTACACCTTCCTATCTTCTAATTATTTTTTTATTTGATGCAACCTTTTGGTTTCATTGTTGTGTTTTATTACAAAATAGATCGAAAAAAGGTTACTATTTATCTATAAAACTGGTATTTCTGACTAAAAACATACATATTGCGAGTGTATTAGATAAAGGAGAACAACTTTATTTTTTTCTTTTTGTTCTTCCCTTAATTTAGAGCATCACTACTACCTTTTAGGATTTAACTTAAACTACTGCGGAACTACTTTAAGTTCACTATTCTGTCCGAATACACCGACTATTGTTGACTAACCGCGTTTTGACTGCTCTCGACTGAAAGCTAAGACGTATTTAAAACTATTTATTTCTAATGAAAAAAATTAATGCTCGTATAATTATTGGCTCTTTGGCAATTCTGTGTAGTTGTTGCTCTTATCTTTATTTAGGTGCGGTTTCTTGTCAGCAATCACAAGCAGCAGTTTCTAATTCATTATTACAAGTCATTACAGAGGAGCAACCTGTAGAGGAAGATCAAGATACTTATCTTCCAGATGTTCAATTTCTCAAGAAAGCATTAGAATTAACCAAACGTGCCATTCAAGTTGCACCAGCGATTTAAGTATATACATTTTATATTACGCTTAATGATAAGCTAAAAAAGCACGGTAGTAACCGTGCTTTTTGTATTTATATAATGTTTACTAATTTATCGCTCTTTTTATAATTCATTCATTATCAGTGAGTTGCTCAAATTATTTCTCACTCTCTTTTATCCCTCCTGCTTCTTCCAGTAACGGAGCAATCCCGCTACACTCATCCACTCTGGATTCGCGTTTTGGTAGTACTTTTTTAGATCTTCTGGCATCTCTGCCGCTTTATATTGATTGTTGACATATTCCTCAAACTTAGGCGTAATTTCAGCAGGAGACATCCCTTGTTCATAATAGGGCTTGATCCAATTTGCCCAGCTACGAAGGCGACTACGCAACTCCGTCAAGTGCAATTTGATATTTTTTGTACCCTTTATTTCACCGAAATGCGAAAGATATAAACAGTCATAACGGCGAGACAAAATAAATCGAATCGATCGCTCCCAATCTTCTAAATTGATATCGGGCGGCGGACAAGGAGGAACGGCAATTCCTTGCTTAATTTTCACTCCTGCTACATCACCTGCGATTAAGTTGACATTTTCTACCTGCCAAGCAATATGATGGACAGCATGTCCTGGAGTATGCCAAGCTCGTACCTTTATTCCACCGATTTTCACTTTTTCTCCATCTTCCATGATCTGTAACTGCTCTGGAGCAATCGGATTCATCGCTCCCCACAATCGATCCATGTGTTCTCCATAAATTCTGGTAGCAGAAGACATCAATCGTTCTGGCTCCGCTAAATGTTTTTCCCCACGTGGGTGTACATAGATCGTAGCACCATGCTCCGCTAATGCCCAAGCTGCTCCAGCATGATCTAAATGAATGTGAGAAAGAAATACATGACGAATATCTGTCAATTGGTAGCCTAAGTCTTCAACGGCTTTCTTCAGATACGGAAAAGTAGAATATGGTCCTGTTTCAAATAGTAGTGGGCCAACCTCTGTTTCTACCAGGTAAGCTGCGATTGAATTCGGATCTCCTAGAAAATTTAAATCCAGGGTATGTATCATCGTTTGTTGCTCATTGCTTTAATCTTTCATGCTAATAAGGCAAATAAAAAGATTAAGATAAGTGAATGGAAAATATATTCCTTAACCTCAAATGAGATTTCTTACGTAAATATAACAGCACAAAGTTATCAAGGTTGTCATTTAGCAGTCAAGTACTTGGTCAAATATCTTACAAATCATTTACTAGTTCGGGGCTAAAATAAACAAACTTTCAAAACTTCCTGAAAAAATAATCAACACCCGTAGTCTGAAATCAGAAATAATTATTCAATTTATCAATAAGAAGTAAATAATTTATCAATCTCAACCTCAAAGACATAAAATAAGGTAATTAATAATGATTGGATTCATTTTTTGCAAAAAAATACGCCAAATGGCTAATATTAGCAAAAAATCGAAAAAACATTTAAAGTTAATAATAATTGTAAATTTAGGTAAAGTATGATAATAAGAATTAAATACTTCTCTTTTAACAAAAAGAATAACTTTGTAATTGTATGAAAAAACGAATCATTATCATTGGAGGTGGAGCTGCTGGTTTCTTTGCTGCGATCACTTGTGCAGAGTCCAATCCACAATTGGAAGTTATTATTCTTGAAAGAGGTAAAGAGGTGCTAGGCAAGGTAAAAATATCAGGCGGTGGTCGTTGCAATGTAACGCATGCTTGTTTTGTTCCACGTGAACTGATCAAGTTTTATCCACGTGGTGCGCGAGAATTATTAGGTCCTTTCAATCGTTTCTGTACCGGAGATATGCTAGACTGGCTCGATCAGCGGGGAGTGGCAACTAAAATAGAAAATGACAATCGTATTTTCCCCGAAAGTAATAGTTCGCAAACCATAATGGACTGTTTACAACAAGGAGCTAAACAAGCTGGGGTTAAAGTCCTTACCCGTCATAAGGTTGAACAACTACACTCCCCTCCTACCCCAACCGACTCTTGGAAAATCACTACCAATCGAGGTGATTTTTGGGCAGATCGACTCATGATCGCCTCTGGTAGTAACCCGCGAGTTTGGGAAATGCTAAAAAATTTAGGTCATTCAATCATCCCACCTGTTCCTTCGCTATTTACCTTCAATATTAAAGACGAACGAATCAAAAACCTTCCAGGACTATCCGTTCCGCAAGCACAAGTAAAA
This sequence comes from Saprospiraceae bacterium, assembly GCA_045106545.1. GTDB lineage: Bacteria > Bacteroidota > Bacteroidia > Chitinophagales > Saprospiraceae > JBGCES01. The sequence goes on along the minus strand of JBGCES010000017.1, from coordinate 5,083 downwards.
ATACTAGGTACGAAATTGCAGGATGCAGGTCCTTTATTAATCACTCACTGGGGGCTAAGTGGCCCTGCTATTCTGAAATTATCCGCTTGGGGCGCACGGGACTTGCACGAACTTAATTATCAGTTTGATTTGCAAGTGAACTGGTTAGGTTTTAATAGTTTAGAAGATACGCGGCTACAGTTAGCGGATTGTAAAAAAGAATGGGCGCGTAAACTCATACCAAAACAGAATCCCTTCCAGTTGCCCAATCGCCTCTGGCATAGTTTGACTTCAGCAGCAGGAATTAACGATACTTTACGTTGGGCAGATGCTAATAAGAAAGCGTTGAATCGATTAGCGGTACAATTGACACAGTGTATTTTTAAGGTAAATGGAAAAAGTACTTTCAAGGAAGAATTTGTCACTGCGGGCGGTTTAAAATTAAAAGAGATAAATTTCAAAACATTCGGTAGCAAAATACTTCCAAATTTATTTTTCGCTGGTGAAGTATTAAATATTGATGCAGTAACCGGTGGTTTTAATTTTCAAGCAGCTTGGACAGGTGGGTATATGGCGGGAAATGCAATGGCAGAGGAGTAATTTTAAGTTACGTATAAGTCGAAGACGATGCGCGAGCGAAGCAGTTCACAACATATCGGGCAATATTTAGAAACAATAAGTAAGTAATCGAACATAGAATTAATCATTATCCATTAAACATTATTCATTAATTCTAGTGAATATTAAAACTTTCATTATTTTTGCGCCACTTTTAGACAACTTGCATAGCTGAAAGCGGAATGATGTTTGAAATGGCTATCAGGAATTACCAAACGAATTATTTAAAATTATAATACAACAATGGCAAAAAGAAAACCGAGAAGTTCACAACAGGATGATGAACAATTAGTGAACGTAGTGGAGCAAACGCAGCAAGCACAGGACTTTTTAGAAAAGAATGGCAACCTATTATTTGGAATATTGGCAGTAGCAGTACTACTTATCGGTGGTATCTTTGCTTACAATAATTTCTATAAGTTACCTCAACAGAAAGAAGCGGTTCAGCAAATGGCACAAGCGCAATATCAATTTGAGCGCGACTCTTTCTCTAGTGCATTGACCAATCCTGGTGGTGGTTTTATGGGTTTCCTAGACATTATTGATAGCTACGGTAGTACAACTGCGGGTAACGCAGCAAAATATTACGCAGGCGTTAGTTACCTCAACTTAGGTAAATACCAAGCTGCAATTGATTATTTGGATCAATTTGACGCAGATGGTGAAATTTTACCAATCATGAAATACGGCGCACTTGGCGATGCTTATGCAGAATTGAACGATCTTGGAAGTGCCTTAGGTTACTACGAAGATGCTGTATCAGCGGGTGGCATTGAAGCATTACAAGCATATTATTTAAAAAAGATTGGTATGCTCAACGAAAAGCAAGGTAACTACGCTGCTGCTTTAGATGCTTATCAACAAATTAAAAGTAACTACCCTACGTCTCCCGACGGTCGTGATATTGAAAAATATATTATGCGCGTAGAGACGAAGTCGTAATTTAACGAGTAACGAGTAACGAAATTCGTTATTTTTTAGATGAAAAGGTAAGTAGAGTTGCTCTACTTACCTTTTTTAGTTGGTTACCTTTTCGTATTTCAAGTTACATTTAAGGTAAAACTGGTCGAGTAAATCAAAGATTTTGTCTAGCATTAAAAATAAAAACTAGTTCAAGGACAACCCTACTTCTACTTTTTTAGTTGAATAACATAAATTATCGAACCATTTCAAACCATTTTTATAACTACTTTTTTATGGCAAGTGCATTAAAAAATTTATCCGATTACGACGAAAAGAATATCCCTTCTGCGGAGGCAATGAATTTTGGTATAGTCGTTTCGGATTGGAATAAAGAGATCACGCATAAGTTATACGAGGGCTGTTTTGATACCTTAGTCAAACACGGCGCGAAAGCAGAAAATATTCATACCCTGCAAGTACCTGGTACATTTGAATTACCGACAGGGGCGCGAATCGTAGCAACGGGACGGCGGCTCGACGCAGTCATTTGTATTGGTTGCGTGATTAAAGGCGAGACTGAACACGACGTTTATATTAATACGGCTGTCGCAAATGGCTTAACCAATTTAGGTATCATGTCCGGTATTCCAACCATCTTTGGCGTACTGACGCCTAATACGGAAGCACAAGCTAAAGATCGCGCAGGTGGCAAATATGGTAACAAAGGGGTGGAAGCCGCTGTAACCGCGATTCGGATGGCTGATTTGAAAAAGACCAAAGGACTAAAAGTCGAGAAGAAAGGAATTGGGTTTAACTAACGAGTAACAGCCTGCCCCGAACTCGATTCGGGGAAGTATTTCGGGAAGTAACGAGTAACGAAAAAACGTCTAAATATTTGATAGTCAAATATTTAGACGTTTTTTATTTGCCATATTCTAAATAATCGTACTACGCACTAACAGTAACTAGTTAGTAAAATATTTCTTGTTGCGTTGCATCCAGATAAAATGGTAGCGTCCAACCCAATTTAAACCCTAAAATTATATCTGTGCGATTTCTATCATCTACTTCGCGGGTATCGAAGTTGAAATTACGGCGATTTTGAGTAAATCCCTGTGTTAATTCTACCCCAACTCGAAAGTTAATCCGCTGATTAGTACTCAAATATTGATATCCAATAAATTCACGGAAAGCAATACCGTTAGTCAATCGATCATAGCCTGCTTTGTAATCACCACTTAGCGCTGCTACGGGTCGTTCAGGATCATCTTGAATCCGAATTTTATGTTGTAACAAACCAGATCCCACTGTGATCCGAATTCCTGATTTTTTATTATCCGTAAACGAGAATATCTTTCCAAGATGACCACCTAGATACCAACCCCGCTCGCGCAATTGTATGGAAGCTGGATCCCGATCGTTTCCAATAATAAATCCACTATCCGTCCGCAAAGTAGCTAAGACATCTTCTTTGACATTGGTACCGTACATGATATTTCCAGTCAAACCAATAATCCAACCGCTTTTTGCCGTTAATAAATCAACACCGATTCCCACCTCTGAGTGAAAACCAAAACGGTCTGATAAGTCCCCCGTTGGATTTGCTGCTGCATAATCCATATTAAAGAGCAGTGCCTTCCCATCAGTCTGTCCCCAAGCAATTGTGCTACAAGTGAATGACAATAGCAAAACAAAAACGTAATTTTTTAATCGCATATTTGTAAATTGATGACTTAACGAATCCATAAAATCGTTAATTGTTAGATTCTTCTTTCATTATATTCGCGATACGAAATCGGCTAACTAATTGAAGAATAGCTTCTTATATAAGTTTAGATAATTTATTATTGCATAAATCAACTTAATCAACGGACTTAAAGTGGCGCGAAGTTATTAAATTCTCTAAATTCCAATTATCTTTGTTTCCGGATTAGTCAGGATGCTACCCTTAATTATTTCTCATTTTGACTACTATCTCCTACGCTTTCAAACACTCCCCCTTAGTAATCACTTATCTACTATCCGATTTGCTTAATATTATTTTCGTATAATAATGCATATTTCTGTGATAAAAGTGAATATATGTTTTGTTCAAATCATTTCTACTAGTCCAAATTCAATTAGCAACAATACCGCTCTTTTCCACGTAAAAGTTACTGGAAAGAATGGTTTCATTAATATCACTGGGAAAACACATCAATTTCAATTAACAAAATTATGAAAAAGGTACTCATCACGGGCGCAGCGGGATTTTTAGGTTCTCACTTAAGCGACCGTTTTATTAAAGAAGGTTATCACGTTATCGGTATGGATAACTTGATTACAGGTGATTTGAAAAATATTGAACACCTATTTCCGTTAGAACAATTTGAATACTACAATCACGACGTAAGTAAATTTGTCCACGTTCCTGGTGATTTAGATTATATTCTCCACTTTGCTTCGCCAGCTAGTCCAATTGACTACCTAAAGATGCCGATTCAGACCTTGAAGGTTGGTTCTTTAGGTACACATAATTTATTGGGTTTAGCGAAAGCGAAAGGTGCGCGGATGATCATCGCTTCTACGTCGGAAGTGTATGGAGATCCACTAATTCACCCACAAACGGAAGATTACTGGGGTAATGTGAACCCCGTCGGTCCACGTGGTGTATATGACGAAGCCAAGCGTTTTCAAGAAGCGATGACGATGGCTTATCATACTTATCACGGAGTAGAAACGCGGATTGTGCGTATTTTTAATACTTATGGCCCACGGATGCGTGTCAATGACGGTCGCGTTTTACCTGCTTTCTTTTCGCAAGCAATTCGCGGAGAAGGTTTGACCATTTTTGGCGATGGCTCGCAAACTCGTGCATTTTGCTACGTTGATGATTTAGTAGAAGGAATTTATCGCTTATTAATGAGCGACTATCCTCATCCCGTAAATATTGGTAATCCTGACGAAATTACGATTGGTCAGTTTGCCGAAGAGGTTTTGGCAATGGTTGATAATCCCAAAGCAACTTTGACTTATCATCCGCTACCAACAGACGATCCGAAAGTTCGTCAGCCAAATATCGAATTAGCTAAAAAAGTCCTCGATTGGGAACCTAAAGTTGGTCGCCATGAGGGAATGCTAAGAACTTATGAATATTTCAAAAAGGTGGTGAAAGTACCAGAAAATGTAGGGTAAAAGTAGTTTGAAAGTGGTTTGAAGGTGGTTTAAAAGTTGTAGAACCCACGTTCAAACCATTATCGAACTACCTTCGAACGACTTTCAAACCATTTCAAACCATATTATTTTTTATGAAAATCCTGATTACTGGCGGTGCGGGTTTTATTGGTTCGCACCTATTACATTTGATGGTTCAGAAATATCCTGATTATCAGTTTGTTAACTTAGACAAATTGACGTATGCGGGAAATTTAGCCAATTTAAAAATTATCGAAAACGCTCCCAATTATACCTTTGAGCGCGGTGATATTACGGATATAGATTTTATTAATGCGCTATTTGAACGCCACCAGTTTGATAGTGTCATCCACTTAGCAGCCGAGTCGCACGTGGATCGTTCCATTACCAATCCGATGGAGTTTATTAT
>JBGCES010000169.1:0-41780 GCA_045106545.1 Saprospiraceae bacterium | reverse complement strand
TGTTTTTTTAGAATTTGGTGACAACGCTGTACGTGCGGTTGTTTTTCTAAAGAAGAAAAAAAATCTGTATGTTTCGCAGTCATTTTTTTGTGATTGTTGAATTGTTGAACTGTTTAATTGTTGGTGCCGCGCTAACATGTACCAGTCAATCATCAAGTTCACATTTTATAACCAATTATTTTCTTTGTACCACTTTAAAGTTTCTTGGAGTCCAGTTTCGAGGTTGTATTGAGGTTGGAAATTAAAATCACGATGTAGCGGTTCTACGTCGCAATGCCAACTCGCAGCGGAAAGAATTTTCACTTTTTCCTTATTTAATGCGGGATAAGTATTGGTCAATTTACCACCTGTTTCGAGTAGCGCGGCGATGACGCGTACTACGCCCGTTGGAATTTTTAACTTAAATGTTTTCTTGTTTAAAAGTGCTTTGGCGTGTTTACCCAAATCTTCAGTCTGATAAATATTTCCATCCGCTACGAAATAGCTTTTTTGCTGCACTTCTGACCGCGTTGCTGCAATTACCAAGCGCACTAAATCTTTGACATAAATAAAAGTAGCTCGCTGTTCCTGCGTTCCAATGTACGCTTCCAATCCACGATTGATGATTTCAAAAAATTGAAAAATATCTTTATCGCGTGGTCCAAAAACTGCTGTAGGTCGAAAGATTAAATGTGGTAAATTAGTTTGCGATTGTAAAAATTGCTCCGCAGCTAATTTACTTTCTCCGTAAGTGTCGATTGGCTGTGGTTTGTAACGCGCTTCTACTTTCTGATTTGGAAAATTATCCGCTGGTCCGTAAGCTGCCAAACTCGACATAAAAACAAATTTTTCCAGTGTCTGACTGGTAGCCTGCTGTGCTTGCACTAAGTTTTTTACGTAATCCGTGTTGATACGAAAATAATCTGCTTTTTTGGGTACTGCGGTTGCGCCCGCATTGTGAATGATGTAGTCAAAACGGGCTGCTTGCAGCTTTTCTGTCAGTTCGGCTACATCGGAAAAATTCATTTCAAAAAAACGAATCCGTTGATCCGTCAGATATTTTCTACTACTCGTAGTGCGTACGCCTGCGTGGACGTCCCAATCTTCGTGTTTTAATGCTTCTTCGACTAGCGTGCTACCGATGAAACCGCTTGCGCCAGTGATTAAGATTTTTTTCATAATGAAAATTGTCAAATGGTATCATTGTGAAAACTGTAAAGCGCCATTTCACAATTGTACAATTTCACAGGTTGAAAACCTGTGCTCCATGCTCCATCACCACTCCATTTGGTACATCCGATACGTCTTATCTACCTCTGCGTTCAAATTCTCCAATCCTTTCCGCATCATTGCGTTGTTTTCTAAAATCCACGAAGCATCGCCCGTTTGCATCCCGTTTTCAATACCGTTTTTGATGATTTTAGCATAAAAAATTGCTTCGATACCGAGGCGGCGATATTCATCGATTACACCCAATAAAATAATCCGAATACGATTGATTTTTTTGCGTTGAAAGAGGATTTTAAAAATACCAAACGGTAGCAATCGTCCACGTTTTACATTAATCAAAACTTGATTCATATCGGGCAAAGCGACGACGAAGCCGATGGGTTTACCTTCTTTTTCAGCAACGTAAACGTATTTTTTATCTATCACTAATTTCAAACCTTCCGCCAAATGATCGAACTCTTCCAAAGTAGCTGGCACAAATCCCCAATTGCTATCCCATGCACCATTATAAATTTCTCGAATCGACCGCGCTTCTTCTTTGAATCGCTTCATATTGACTTGCCGAATCGTCACGCCACGACTTTTCAACCGTTCTTCTAAACGCGCCGCCAATGCCAGTGATTTTTTTGATACCGTTTCTGCCTTGATGCGGTAGGAATACATATCCATCCCTTTCTTCAAGCCATAGCGTTCTAAAAAATCTTGGTAGTATGCTTTATTATAGGTCAACTTAACCACAGGTGGCTCGTCGAAACCATCAATTAGCAAACCCGCCGTGTCATTTAAACTTGGATTCGCGGGGCCAATCATTCCTTTCAGATTTTCCTTATCAATCCAGGCTTTCGCCGCATCTAGTAATTTCGTACAAACATCATAATCTTCAATCACTTCAAAAAATCCAAAAAAACCAACATTTCGACCAGATACTTTGATGTAGTTATTATTGCGAATTGCCGCGATCCGTCCAACGATTTTGTCGTCTTTTCTTGCGAGAAATAACTCCATTTTTGAATGCTGAAAAAATGGATTTTTCTTTTCACTCAGCACATCAGATTGATCCAGATACAATTCAGGCACATAGCTCGTATCACCCGCATACAAATCGTGTGGGAAGTCAATGAATCGTTTGCGTTCCGCTTTTGTGCGGACGGGTTCGATGGATATTGGATGTTGGATGTTGGATGTTGGATGCACAGCAAAATTGTACTACGGATCGGATACCTTCGAGGTATCCGATCCGTAAATCAAAGGAATTTTTAAATCTGAAAATCAGTCAAATCGGGTTGTTTTTGCCGCAAGGCTTCTTGGTATTCAAAGACACCTAATTCCTTAGCGACCGCCGTAATCTTTTCTACCGATTCTTGTACTTGCTCTGCCGTATGTGTCGCCATTAACGAGTAGCGAATCAACGAAGATTCAGATGGAACAGCAGGAGAAACGACTGGATTAACAAAAATACCGCGATCTAGCAGCATCTTCGTCAATAAAAAAGTCTTCTCGTTGCTACGAATATAAATCGGAATAATCGGCGTAGTGCTATGTCCAGTATCGAAACCTGCGCTTTTCAAACCTGCCATTGCCAGATCGGTCATATCCCAGAGGTGATCAATGCGTTCTGGTTCTTCCTGAATTAAATCTAATGCCGCAATAACACTTGCCGCATTAGCAGGAGCAATACTTGCACTAAAAATCAGCGACCGCGCGTGGTGCTTTAGATAATTAATCACCGTGCTATTTCCAGCAATGAATCCACCAATAGAAGCCAATGATTTACTAAAGGTTCCCATTAGTAAATCAACGTCTTTGGTCAAGCCGAACTGATCTGCCGTACCGCGTCCACCACGTCCGAGTACCCCTAGCGAGTGCGCTTCATCAACCATCACATTTGCACCGTATTTCTTAGCGAGTGCTACTACTTTATCCAATTTAATGACATCGCCTTCCATGGAGAAAACGCCATCAGCAATGATCATTTTAATTTTATCCGCCGAGCCGTTTTCGTTACCACGAATTAAAACACGTTCTAGCGCATCCATGTCATTGTGCGCAAATTTGCGCACTTTGGCAAAGGACAAACGCGTCCCGTCAATGATCGAAGCATGGTTATATTCATCGTTGATAATCACATCGTGACGTCCCAACAAAGAAGAAATAACACCTAAATTCACTTGATAGCCCGTACTAAAAACAATTGCCTCGTCTTTACCGACAAACTTCGCCAGTTTCTCCTCTAGTTCTAAATGTAAATCCAGCGTTCCATTCAAAAAACGTGAGCCAGCACAACCCGAACCATATTTATTGATGGCTTTGATCGACGCTTCTTTCAGACGCGGATGATTGGTTAAGCCGAGGTAGCTGTTTGAACCAAACATTAATACATCCTGCCCATTGATTTTTACTACCGTATCTTGTTCAGATTCGATAGCGCGGAAATAAGGGTAAATTCCTGCGGCACGCGCCCGCTGAGGAGCGTCATATTTGCCAAGCCTTGCATCTAATTTATTCATAAGTGATAAGAAACTGAGCGAAAATGAGTATTGAAAGAAGAATTACACGAATCGTCGTACCACTTCACTTCCATTTATCATCTATCTCGATTAAAATGGTCTATTGAAAAGTCTTACTGTTCTGGGATGGGAATTATTCAAGAACATCCTATTAAGGCGAGAAGTTTTATCAGCGTTCTGATTGAAGTATCGAATATCGATACCAAAATTCTATCCTTGTGTGGATGCTAAGTGCAATGACTGAATGATAAAATGAATGAATAAACAATGATAATCAATCAGTTGCCATCAATTATTATCAAAGTAAATCGGTCAACCTATTTAATTTAAAAAGCTAGATCTGATAGAATAAGTCAGCTTTCTAGCTTCCTTTTCTAACGTTTTTTTTATTTTCAAATGTGGTACCGACCATGACATCCCAAAGTGGAGAACTCACGCCGTAACCTAAATTTGGTTCTTTAAAGTGGTGCTTAAGATGGTGGGTTTTTAATGCGATAAAAATCTTGTTATTGCTATTGACATGATGAACAGCATAATGTAGCATATCGTAAAATAAATAGCCCACTAAAAATCCTGCAAAAAAGGGTGCATTTAATGAATTACCCAACAATGCATCAAAGCCATAATAAAATAAAAGTGCTAGTGGAATACTCACCGAAGGTGGCAGTACTAGCCGCTTAGAGTCATTAGGGTAATCGTGGTGAACACCATGAAAAATAAAATGTAATCGTTTGCCTAGCTTTCCTGGTAATTCATAGTGAAATACAAAGCGGTGCATCACATATTCGGTAATCGACCACACCAGAATTCCTAGCAAAAAATAAGCTGGAATCTGCCACCACATTAATCCACGATCTGCAACTGCCTGCACCAAAAAGTAAATGACAAACGGTACATATAGAAGCAAAGGCACGCTGAAGTGCACTTTCGTAAAACGTTCAAGAAAATCATTCTCAAACATTTTGACGGACTCGTCTTTATTCGAAACGTATAGTTTTGCCATGCTTGCTAAACACTTATAGTATTGCCAAAATCAACTGTAATCTGTATTCAATTACAAATTTACGTGATAAATAGGGTTAAATGAAATATTTATAATTAGGATAATCCTTTAGCATCAGTGCTCCTACTGGATAAAATCTAAATTAAATATTTGCACAACTAAATTCGACTTAACCCCCTGATTATTAGGAAATTATTATTATTAACCAATTTTTATTTTTTCTTCACTGACTGTTGCCGCTTTGTAAAAAAACAGTCAAACCACTAAATTAAAACGATGCCTCCACACGGAAACGTACTCCCCAGCCTTTTCCACCAAACAATTCGGGTACATTTGGATTATCCAAATAAGTCAAGCGTTTAATGACATCAATCCGCCCAACCTTGAAAATATTATAAATCCCAGCACTAAATTCCATGTAAGGCTCATCCTCCAACGTATAAGTTTCTGGTGTTCCCGCATCATTACTGATAAACTGAATTAAGGCTGGATTTAGATTAGGGTTATTCGCGTCACTCAACCGTCCATAGATGCTTTTGAAAGAAATTACTTCGCGCAATTTGAGCCTTTTTAATAACGGAATGCGATTAAAAAACAAGCCATTGAAATAATGCTGCATCTTTATGGTCACGTATTCATCGCTGGCAAATTCTAAGAAATTCATCATATTATACGATTCGGGCTGATACGCATAAGTTGGATTGGCACGTGGTAAATGCAGCAATAAATACGGAATGCCTTCTCCCCACGTTTTTCCGCCTTCAATTTCAATATCTGAAAAACCAAAAATGGATAAATAGAATCGTTTTGAGGCATTTAAACTCAACTGATGATAGTCATAATCACCTCCCAAAAAATCGCTTACGCCCAAGTTATAATTGGCGCGGATGATCGGGTATTTGGTATAAAAACTAAAGCGCGAAGCTTCTCCTTGTAAATAAGATTCATTGGGCGCGTAGCGTAAATTAATACCAAATTCAGTGGCTTTAATATTACTTCTAAATTGCGCTTCGCCTTCTTCATTAAAGGATTTAAATTCTAAGCTACCTAATGGGCGGCGTTTGTTCCAATCGAATGAAAAGCCATAGCTAAAACCGTATGTCGTTTCGCGCAAGTAATCAATTTTGTAATTATCATTGAACAACATTCGGTCAGCAGGACCGCGCCTAAAGGATAGAAAAAAATTATCCTGATTTACAAAAGCTACCCCAAGTCCGACAAAATTCGTTTCGTGCTGATAAGAGGCACGAACGAAATGGCGCGGATTGTCTTTATAATATTTATTGAAGGTGTAAGTGACCGCTCCAGAATATTTCCAGCGCTGATCACGAAATCCATAAGCGGCGTACCCTTCTAAAAGTACCTTTTCGCTAAAATTTTCATTGGTTTTACCACCTACGCGCAGACGAAAACCTTCAACATCATTAAAACTATAAAATGCGCCAATCGGGCCAACATCTACTTTCCCCACTTCTCGATAGCCCGTTATGAATAAAAAAGCGATATCCATTACATTACGAAAAGCGGGCGTGTTCTGCAACGTATCAATCATGTCGTAAACGCCCTGCTCCTTTTCGCTCAATTCATACGGACGGTTATCATCCCAAAAGGCTTCGTCCTGTTCATAAACATCTTCTGCTTCGACCAAATTATCAGGCCCTTCGTAAATATCATTATCGCGCTGAATTCCAAATTGATGATTACCGTAATCAACGGTTCGCCTACCAAAAAAACCACGCCCCTTAGGTGTCAAACTATAATCGACGAGCAAATCATCTTTGGTCATTAACCAATAACCATCCACTTCCGAAAACTCTTGAATCAAGCGTAAATCATTGACAAAATTGACATTGGTTTCTTTCAGAAAATTCAACTCTGTCTTCATAATCGCATACGAAGAGTCCTTGGTCACATACATATTTCCCTGAAAGGCAAAATCGTATTTATTGCGTGGAAAAAAGCTCAGATTATACACCTCGCGTCCATTATATTCTAAACTATCCAAGATGTAAAACCGATAATAATCTACTGCAATCGGATTGGTCGGGCTGACAAATTGGTTGTACATCACCATCATATTGTCATCGTAAACATTGACATCCTGATAGACCAAATCCGTTAAGGTATTGACACTTTCGTTGTTGAGGTATTCATCAATACCAGTGATTTTAATGCCTTCCCGGTATTCTTTTTCTGCTTCGGGTTGATTGCGGTAATATACTTTGGAAGCCGTTTCGCGTAGAAAAACGGGTAAATATGGCTTGCCATTCACTTCAGAAGTATCAACGTAATCAAAGATAAAATCAACTTTATTAAAAATCTTTCGATTACGAAATTTCTCGTCAATGTTATTTAAATCAATGGAGACTTTCTCGTATTTATCGTATTCATAATAATCGCGTGCCGCTAGACGATTTTTATCTTTATTGGCAATGACATTACGAATCAGCGTGACAGCAGGATTATCTTTTTTGCGGTAACGCTCTTTTTTAGCTTTAACTTCTACCGTATTGAGTTGTAACGAAGTAGAACCTAATTTGAAAGTGAATACTTGATTACGCTGTCCTTTGACGACTGCAAACGTCTGTGGCTGATAGCCGATATAAGTTGCTTGTAAAGAATCCGTCGGATATTGGGTTTCAATCAAAAACTTCCCATCAAAATCCGTAGTCGTTCCTACGTTTGAGCCGACAAAAGCGACGTTGACAAAAGGCAATGGCTCATTGGTTTTTGCATCAATAACGGTACCTTTGACAGTCGTCATTTTTTGCGCTAACGCATTACTTCCACTCAATAGCAGCAATACGAACAACCAAGATACTTGTAGATTTTTCATGACTTTATTTTGAAATTCATTCATAGAATTCCTTGAGTATTTACTTATTAGTCTTTCCTAAAGGACGCATAAAATCCTAGCATCCCCCTATGATTACTTATCATAAGAACGCACAAAAATTGATTCTGATGTCTGTTAAGACAACAAATCAATTTCGCGATATAAATTATCGTCGGCTCTGTGCCGATTTATTCGTTTTTTATTTTGTCTCGCTTTTTAGAAAAAAAGTTCTCTTTGGTGGATAAACATAGATGCAATAGAAAAATTTTCATCTAATTATTTGTCTATCAGACCATTAGAACGTGGAAAGACCCTTGTTTAGAGATTTTAGTTGGTTGTCCAACTGGCTCTAAGGGTAAAAAATCTAGTAGAAGTTGAGTAAAACGTCTTTTAAGTAGTTACAAATTTAAAAACAAGGTGAAAAGAGAAAAGGTTGTATGACTCTATACTATTACCCGAAAATTAATGCCATACTCAAAATTATGACTTAAATATTTTGGTTCTTTGACAAATCTCGTGAATGAGTCAGCCGGCAACTATTCTCAGCACTACCCTGCGGTCGCTTACTCGAACAATTTCATGTCTGACACAGAATTTGTCAAAGAGCGAACATTTTTACTAAAATCGCCCACGAAACGACACGATTAGATTGCGACCAGGTGCACTCACTCCTGACGCAAATGGTCGGTAATGAATATCGGTAATGTTCTCTAAAGCAACAGTTAAGGTATAGCGTTCACTTAAATCGTAACTTCCATAGACATTATAAGTAGTATAATCATAAGTTCCATCAGGAGTAGCTAAATCTAAATTATCGGAACTTCCATCACGATTTAAGAACAGTGAACCATCTTCATTTGCCGCGATCTGGACAATTTCATATTCTTCTAATGGTTTAGCTGACGCAAAACGTACAACGCCTTCCAATTTAAATTTGTTTTTCTGAAAAGTTAAGCCAATTCGTCCATAAGCGGGTGGGATATGTCCCATCGGCACCAATGTGTCTATTGCCATCAGCTGATCGGTACTTCCAATAAATAAGCTATCCTGAAATGACTTGCGACCTTTCGTATAATTGATACCACCTTCCAAAATCCAAGTATCGTTTACATTCAACTCCAAATTTCCAGAGAAACCATAAACAAAGGCGCGATCAGCATTCACATTGGCTTGAGTCGTATTAATTTCTTCGTCAATAATCAAAGTAGTTGAACCGTCAGGCAACGCAAAGTCCTTACGCACAATTGCATCCGTCAGACGTGTATAGTAACCCGTCGCACTAATTTTGGTCGAAAAGCCACGTTGTTCGTTTTCGCTAATCCGTGTTAATTGTCCAATTTTTTTGGCTAAAGTAAGTTCTGTGTTCAATGACTTTTCGGCTCCTAATTCAGGATTGGGAATAGTGACGTAGCCGCTATTTACTCGAATTTTAGCATAATCATCTACATTGGGCGACCGAAAAGCCGTACCAATAATCGAGCGAATTTGCCAACCTGTTGGCGTATTCATCGTCAAGCCAACTGCTCCAGTAAGTTCACCATCACCATTACCTACTCCTGTAGTGTAATAAACTTCAGGCCACGGAATAGGGTCATTTGCACCAAATAGTGCATTCAAATGCGCATAAGTATAACGCAATCCACCATTTAATGTGATTAACGAATCAGCAGTACGCAATTGATAAGTTGCATAGGCAGCTGCAGTTGTCATCGTGCTACTACCACTGGGATAACGCGTCGGTTCACCACCGCTAATTGCACCAGTGATTACATTCGTTTTCCCTGATTCGGAAAAAACTTGATTATGGTTAATATCAAAACCATAAGCAAGTGTTTTTAAGCGCATCGAATCTAAATATTTATCAAAATCTCCGGTTAGGGAATAAACAAATACATCCTCATTATTAAAAGTGAGACGCGAATCTGTAAATTTTCGCTTGTTGCGATCTTCCTGAATATATTGAAATGCGCCAATGATCGTCGCTCGGTCATACATCGGCGTAGGTGCGAGTACGCGCGTTTTTAGAGAAGCAAGTACGCGTTGCTGTGGTCCGTAGTACCATTCAATCCATTTCAAATCACTTGGATCACGCCCGAATTCAGTTAGCGCATCATAACGAGGTACATCTGACGAAGTTGAATACTGTAAATTACCAACGAAATACAATTTATCGCTCGGTTGGTAGCGAAGCTTTTGTAGTAAATCTATCTGGGTATATTCTGTACCGCGTTGCAAATTAAAATTTTCCTCGCCGCCTTGCGTTAGGTTAGGTTTGATTTGATCAACCCCATCGCGAGTAGCAAAAAATTCACGCTTCCCGAAATCGGGATAAGCTTCAGGGCGCACACTACCAGCGCGTAAATGACCAAAATCACTTAGCGAAATACTGGTGAGTGAGCCCCAATTTTTGGAGCCGTAATTAATATCAACATGTCCACTAAATTCTTGATTCGCACTCGCGTAACGCATGGACGCATTAGTATTCATCAAATAATCCTGTTTGCCCGACTCATCTCCAAAAAACAATTTAGGATCGCGGGTTCGAAAGTGTACAACTCCCCCCAATGCTTCACTGCCATAAGTAAGCGAGCCAGGTCCAAAGATCACCTCAATTCGTTCTAAAATACTAGGATCAACCGTAATCGCATTTTGTAAATGCCCGTTGCGATAAATCGCGTTATTCAGACGTACCCCATCCAAAACAAGTAATACTTTATTTGCCTCAAAGCCACGAATGACGGGGCTTCCACCTCCCATCTGACTTTTTTGCACAAACACGCCTGCTTGTTTTTCTAGAGCATCAGCAGTAGTTTGCGGATTGAGAAATTCGATTTGCTTACGCGAAATATTTTCGATAGTCAGTGGAATATCTTCGGGCGTATCATCCCGTCGTCCGACTACCACTACTTCTTGCAATGCCTCTATTTCGGGCAACATTCGAATCTTACCGCCGCGCTGCCGAATTTCGTAGAAAGGTAATTTGAGTGATTGAAAACCAACGTAAGTAAAATTCACTTCCTCTCGGTTATCAATATCCACCAGCGTCACTTTCCCATCTACGTCAGTTGTAGCGGTGAATTGATAATCATCCGTGTAAACGTTTACGCCAATCAATGGCTCGCCCGTTTGATCCAAAACTGTAATAGGAAATTCATAGAAAATTGACTCCGCAGAAGCAACGGAAGTAGCAAGCAATAATAACGTAATAAAGATATACAAGAGGGTATATCGCATGATGGGTAAGTTTTCTTTACATAGTAAGTTTACGATCCGATTAAGATTCCCTGAGCTCAATAATAAAAGATAAATTAGGAATGACGAATTGTGCAACTTGCTTGTCGCACGAGCATAACCATTCACAAAAAAATACTGTAATAAAAGCGGATAGTGTGGGTGGGATTACGTCATTATTCAAATGAAATCAGCTGCTAAAATGATAAAATTTATGAGTTGATATTAAAATAAATTAGTGTGTATTACAGCTAATATTTATTATTTATCGTTCATGAATCATCACTCAAATAATGACTTTTCTTTAATTATAAACCGCTATGTTCAAGGGAGTTTATAGTCTTGGGAAGCTTAATGGTAAAGGTAGTACCTTCACCTTCAACTGACTTCTTTACAAATATCTTGCCAGAGTGGTAGGATTCAATAATCCGTTTGGCTAATGACAGACCTAAACCCCATCCTCTTTTCTTAGTGGTGAAGCCAGGTTCAAAAACTGTTTTATGTTTGGAAGGTGGGATTCCATTACCCGTATCGCTCACATCGATATAAACGGAATCAGGATCAGAATAGACTACAGCAGTAATTTTTCCTTTACCCGTTGGCATCGCATCTACGGCATTGCGTAGTAAATTTTCAATCACCCAATCGAATAAGGGTCCATTAATATTGACAAATAAAGATTGAGTCTGCGGATCGGGAAAATCGAAGGCGACCTTCCGTGGCGCACGGCGCTGCATGTAAGCACGGCATTCTTCTAATTCTGAATAAATATTGATGGGTTTCAAAACGGGTTCGGAGCCGATTTTAGAAAAGCGATCTGCAATCAATTCAAGACGCGTTACGTCATTGCGGAGTTCATCAACGATTTCCATAGTTTCTTCATCCTCGCCTTTCATCATCCGCAAGTGATCAATCCAACCGAGAATAGCTGAAATTGGTGTTCCCAATTGGTGAGCAGTTTCTTTTGCCATACCAACCCAGACTTGGTTTTGTTCGGCACGGCGAGCGGAATTCAGGAAAATATAACCCATTGCAACAAAAGAACCAACTAGAAACAGTTGAAAATATGGAAAGTATGTTAACATGGTTAGTAGCCATGAATCTTTGTAGTAAATTTTTTGACCAAAACCCTCAACCTCAAGCGGTTCGCGCCCACTATTGATGATACTTTGTAATTGTTGTTCGAGATAAGTGAAATTAGTATCGCGGCTTTCGCCAAAATTTTTTGCGGTAATAATTTCATTGCGCGGATCTACTAGAATCAACGGAATTGTTTCATTCCCCACAATCTTACTCGAAGCATTATTTATCTGGTCAGGTGTTGATTCAAGATCATTAATGACCTGAAATGCTATCAATAAGTCTTCCGCATCTTGTCGCTCACCTTCAATCAGACGCACAGATAAATAATTACTAACAACAGTAGAAATGATCACAATCACCAAACCAGCAATTGCGAGGTATAATTTCCAACGAGATTTTTTTTCAAATAAATTCAACTAAATGGTAATAAATTAATGAATCGTATGGTAGAGACGTTTGAAAAAACGTCTATCGTATATTTTGAATTCAGACGCTTTTTCAAACATCTTTACGAATTAACGCTGCGTTTGTTAACACTATTGTTTTTCAATAAATGCCGCTGCCCGCGCCTCTGCGTTTTCCCGAATATTCAGGTAGTATAAATTATAATCGCCAATATGGTAATTATCGCGTGTAAAAAATATACTCCCAAAGAACTGAGGTTTCTGTGCCCAAAGTACGCCATTTTGAATTTCTGCATCGGTTAGTGCAGGATGAATTTTTTCAAAATTATACAATACACCACCTTTATTCATACTTGCGGGTGCGTAACTTTCATCAATCGTCCATGATAAAGGATTCGTTACTGCAACATTATTTTGTGGATCATGATCATCAGGAAAAGTACCACGCTTCCATGTTTGCCAAGTCAGAAAGCAACCCGTTTCGGTAGAATATTGACAGGGATTGATATGTTCAAAATGATCTTTATCAACAGGAATACCTACGAGATAAGCCGCTACGAGTTGCTTTTGCAGAGGTGTTCCATCGAAAAATTCTTTGACCAGTGTTTTGCCGTGGATTGTGCCTTGACTATGCGCCGCAATGATAATTGGGCGACCATTATTATAATTATCTAAATAATATTGAAACGCCATTTTCAAATCTTGATATGCTAAATCAAAAGCCGCCTTGGCACTAACAGTATCTTTATTAAAATAAGCATTGATATGTGCTTGTCGATAACGCGGAGCATATATTTTACCCGCTCCATTAAAAGAACTCGCTTGGAATTGAATCGTTCCGTCATCCACATCAGCATTGAACTCAGGATTATCAATCGGTGCATTCCATCCCGTTTGGTATTTTTCGCCTCCAGTATAAATAGTAGGATACATAAAAAATACATCTATCTCCGCTTCGTCTTGTTGATCTGCTAAGTTAGCGGGAGTTAAATCAGCTGCATCGTTTTTAGTTGGCAATGCTGCCCAATGATCGGGGTTGCTGTAGTCGGGATTGCTCGGGCGTTGCTGATTCTGATAACTCCCGATGGGCTGTACGGTTGCACAACTGCTACCGAAAAGCAGTATCAAAAAGAAAAAAATGACGCGAATATTCATGTTTTGATTAATCCAGTTTAAAAAATGGTCGTTTATTCATTAAGCGTAGGCAAATTTTGTATTTTTGCGCTGAAATGAAAAGTAATGTATAATGCTTATTGTTACTTCGTTTTCACTAGAATTTGTAAAAGTAGCTTATAAATCCATAAGTATGGACGAAAAAAATAAATCTTCCTTTTGAAATTTATTCTATTCGTATTCCTAATGCTTTTACATTTTGAATTTTACATTAAAAATAATTGATCATTCTAAAATTTAATAGATATGTCCGACGAAATTAAAAACGCGGGTACGAAAGGCTACATCTTTGCAGGTGTCATCTCTTTTATTATCCTATTTGTATTATTATTGATTTATATTTATCAATACAATTTCAAATTCCTTCCCGTTGTAGGATAGTTTATGAATCGTTGTATTTAGCGATTTGTTGAAATAAACTTCAGCAAAGTGGCTACTGTTTGTTTGACAGTAGCCACTTTTTTATTCGCATCCACATACATTTTAGATAAAATAGGCGTTGATGAATAAAATCAGTTATTCGTAATCATTAATTCAGTTGCTCAATATGCGTTTGCTTCAATATTTCCTTATTTGTCTTCCTTTGCTTTTCTTATCCTGTAACCCTGATGATGGATTAGAGTTTGCGTTTCGCATGGAATATCCTAATAATATATTTGAAATTCCAGCGGGTCTGAATACCATTGAGTCTCACTTTTTTGTATTAGAAGATATTCCCAGTAATTTAGGATTATATTTCGCGGAAGCAGATACCGCAGATATTAGAGCCATCGTTCCACGTGAAGCGCGGCTTACCTCATTAGACGGTACAAATATTGATTTTGATTTCATTTTTGAAATATCTATCCGCTTGTGTCGCACCGACGGTTCACTATGTAATCGTGAAATTTTTTATCGGGATCAGATTCCCGAAAACATTGGCAGTTCGCTTGGCTTAATTCCTAATGAAAATAATGTTAAAGAAGAGCTATTGGCTGGTGAATATACGATAGAAGTAGTGCTACAACGGTTGGCTTATTCGCCTGTGCAGTTTATTCGAGCGCGCTTGGATTTGACTTTTGATGCGCGACGGGAAGGGTAGAAAGGAGTTGATAGTTTTTAGTTGGTAGTCCAATTAGATAAAAAATGGCGATTAGTGGATGTTCACTAATCGCCGTTTTTTATATTTCATTCAAATGTCTTTCGACTTAAACCGTCTGCTTAGTATCGAATGCCTCCATGTAATCCCCTATCCGTCGCAAGAACGAGCCGCCCAAAAATCCATCTACCACTCGGTGATCATAAGATAAAGACATAAACATCATTTGCCGAATGGCAATGACATCTCCGTATTCTGTTTCGATAACCGCAGGTTTCTTACGAATCGCTCCAACTGCTAAAATAGCTACTTGCGGCTGATTGATGATGGGTGTTCCCATCACATTTCCGAATGTTCCCACATTAGTTAAAGTAAATGTTCCACCTTGCGTTTCGTCTGGTTTGAGTTTATTTTCGCGAGCGCGCTTAGCTAAACCGTTGACTGATTTAGTTAATCCAAGTAAATTTTTCTGGTCTGCATTTTTGATTACGGGAACAATTAAATTACCCGATGGTAAAGCGGTTGCCATACCAATATTCAAATCCTTTTTGACGATAATTTTATCACCATCTACCGAGACGTTGATCAAAGGAAAATCTGTTAGTGCCTTCACCACAGCTTCCATAAAAATTGGCGTAAAAGTAATTTTTTCACCATGTTTCTGCTGGAATTCCTGTTTTACGCGATTGCGCCAGTTGACAATATCCGTAACATCTACTTCAATAAAAGAAGTAACATGCGGAGAAGTATGTTTGGAGCGTACCATGTGGTCAGCAATCAAGCGGCGCATCCGATCCATTTGCACAATCTCGACATTATCTCCGTAGCTTTTAGTAGGTGCTGCTTGTCCACTTTTTGCTGGAATGGTAGCCCTTGGTGAAGATGTGGTTTGAAGTGGCGTAACAGGTTGCGTTTGCAGGGGTTGTTGTGGTGCGGTGGAACGGTTATTAATGTAGCTAAGAATATCTTTTTTGGTCACTCGTCCTCCTGAGCCACTGCCATGAATAGTAGCTAATTCAACCGTGCTGATATTTTCTTTAGCTGCAATATTTTTTACTAATGGGGAATAAAATCGTTCATCGTTATTGCTACCTGTCCCAACAGTCGCCATCGCAGGAGCAGGTGTACGAGCAGGGGCTGTAGATGGATTATGTACATTATTATTGGCGTCTGGTGTTTCTTTTACAGCAGGAGATGGACTGACGTTGACCGTTTCACCTTCAGTAGCAATTATCGCGATTACTTCACCAATAGGAACAACATCATCCTCTTTAAATAAAATTTTGGCTAATACGCCGCTCGTTGGTGAAGGTACTTCAGAATCCACTTTGTCCGTGGCGATTTCGAGAATCGTTTCATCTTCTTCGATCGTATCACCAACATTTTTCACCCATTTCAAAATGGTCGCCTCCATAATACTCTCTCCCATCTTGGGCATAATTAGTTCTACCTGAGCCATAAGTACAGTCGTTTATAATTCTTGAAATTTTATTTGGAATAAAGCAATTAATAAAAAATTAGTATCTGTTTATCGAATTTGGTGGTGCAGATACCAAATAATAGTACGCAAAGATAATATATTCTATCAAAAAATGCTCACTGATCGTAGGGGATACCTTTTAATAACGAAATGCTATTTGTATCGAAATACGCAGAATTTCCAATATGCATGTTGATAAATTATTCTTCTCTATGCTTCCAAATATTAACACAATGTGTAGAAAAAGTTCAATTGATAAAGCGAAAAATCCTTTAGTAAGAATAGGCTAGAAATGCCGAGAAAATAAATTTACATTTTTTCAAATGGTGATTTTGCTGAATGAATGGTTTTTATTCAATAAAATCATCAATTGAAAAAATCAAAGTGTAAATTTATTTTTCGGCCAATACCTAATTACTAAAACAAAAAGGTTCTTTGAAAAATTTCGTAAAAGAGTCAGTCGGCAACTATTCTCAGCACTACTCTGCGGTCGCTTTCTCGAACAATTTTATGTCTAACACAAGGTCTGTCAAAGAACGAACAAAAAGAGCTATCCACAGTAGTGAATAGCTCCAAACTTTATCAAATGAAGAAAAAATCTTTTGGTTGATGAGTTAAGGAACGACGAAGTAATTAATTCTTCCCTTTGGTCTCCGCAATGCTGCGGAGCAGGCTAGGAGAAAAGTTAAACACTTAAACTAGTTCTGGCGGCTTCTAACTCCGTTGGCAAAAACTAGGCGTAACCCGTTATGCTACGTTTTTTCCGCCTTTTTAGAAATCACCTTAACTTCCTTTAACTGCTCATTTAATTATTTCGTCGTTCCTAAATCAGTTGCAATATAGAAAGATTATTATTCAATGATAATAAATACATTTTGTTATTATTTCCCTAAAAAAGCATCACCTTTTCCATCGAATTAAATATAGCAACGCACTAATACAAATAGCTAAACCTAGAAATTCGCGTACCAATTCAACATGCGGCGTTTCTGCCTGCATACTGGATGTAATTGATGGCATTCCCATTTGTAGCCAATTGATAAAATCAGGAGATAAATAGAGAAAATAAACTACGCAAAATGATAGGAGTGCGTACACTAAAATCTTATTGAACCGCTGAAATACTTTTAAAACAAAAGCTATTGCCACAGCTACGTAGATTCCAAACCATAAATAAGGATCGCTATCATTAAGTTGTACTACTGCAAATAACAGAAATAAGACAGCTAAAACAATATGCACTACTTTCATGCCAAATCATCAATTTATAAAACCCGTTCACAGAGGGTAGCAATGAAAAAGATATAAATCAGTACTAACATCCAACCTTCCCATTGCGAAATGGTTCGAGAGAGGCACATAACGCTAAACAACAAAGTAATCCCAAACATCAAAGGAAGGCTAAAACTCAAAACATCTACGGGAATCACCAGCACACCAAAAAATCGAGGAATACTCATCACCGCATAAGTATTGAAAATATTTGAACCCAATACATTACCTACTGCCATCTCCGTATTTCCTTTACGGGCTGCGGCGATACTGACAACTAGTTCGGGGAGGGAAGTTCCCAGTGCGACTAAACTCAAGGCAATAATTTCGGGAGGAATACCAGCTTGAGCAGATAACTCAGAAATGGCAACGATGGTATATTCTGCACCAAAATAAACCAGTACTCCACCAACGAGCATCAAAAGATACTGTTTCCAATCCACTACTATCCTCTCTTCTATACTATCATTTTCATCACCTGATTTAAAAGAGTAAATCAAGAAAATGACTAATCCTAGTAATAATATAATTGCCTCTATGATACTTACCTGTCCATCAGTTAATACAAACCACATCAACACCGCCGATACCAATAGCAACGGAATGTCAGTGTTCATAATATCTTTAATAATCTTCACTCGTCCGCCAATAATAGCGACGATCCCTAAGACCAAAGCGACATTAGTAATATTGGAGCCTACAACATTTCCAACTACAATTTCTGACTCGTTGGCTAAGACCGCAACGATGGAGGAAGCTAATTCAGGTAGTGAAGTTCCAAAAGCAACGATGGTGACTCCAATAATAAATGGTGAGATGCCAAAGGAGAGTCCGATTTTTTCTGCTGCAGCTACAAATACGTCTGAGCCTTTGAGCAAAACCGTTAAGCTGACAACAAACAATCCTAAATAAAGTAAAAAATCCATGTAGGTAAAGACTGGTAATGTAACGATTAGTAACAGAAAAACATTGACCTTATACGTTATTTCGAGATTCTTTTATAGTAAGGCTTCCGATTTATGTTTCTGACTAACTCGTTATCTAGAATGAGTGCAAAAGTAACTTTATTAAGGATTTTAAAACAATTTCATAATTAAAATAGAAAAAAAAAGACAACAACGAAATGTAATCGCTGTTGTCCGAATATCACCCGACTGTTATTATATCTTTGACGTTCTTAGAACGTTATTAACAATTAATGAATACAAAAATAAAAACTAAATTCTAATTACACAACACTATAAACAAAATTTATTCTTAGAATACTATCAGTTAACATTTTTTGTATTGCTAACACAAATTTATATAAATCATTCTTATTTAAAAAAATATCTAGTAATTTTTTACTAAAACATAGAAAATAAGTGTCATAATGTCTTTTATACTTGCAAAATACAAATTTTATCAGCAACTTTGTAATACAAAGCACTTAAATATATCTAATGACACAACGACAACAAGATCATCTTGATACGCTGAGTGAGATACGCAGCATGATGGAACGCTCTTCCCGCTTTCTCTCACTAAGTGGTTTATCTGGTATAGCAGCTGGTTTTTGCGCCTTGATTGGAGCAGCAGTAGTTTACGCTTATTTAGAAACGACTCCATTTGCTGGTGAACGTGCTTATTACTTAAAAGCTTTGAAAGCAAATAAGTGGGGAATGAATTACCAAACCTTTTTTCTGTTAGATGCCGCTTTGGTTTTATTGGCAGCACTAACAAGTGGTATTTTCTTTACTTCGCGTAAAGCAAAAAAGAAAGGTCAAAAAATTTGGGATGCACTTACTTTGCGATTATTAACTAATTTAGCCATTCCATTAATCACGGGCGGTATTTTTTGTCTCGCCTTAATTTATCATGGATCAATTGGCTTAGTTGCCCCAGCAACTTTAGTGTTCTATGGTCTAGCATTAATCAATGGTAGTAAATATACACTTAATGATATTCGCTACCTTGGAATTTTAGAAGTTTTGCTCGGCTTAATAGCTTTATTTAATTTAGGCTATGGCTTAGAATTTTGGGTTATTGGTTTTGGTATATTACACATTATTTATGGCACTTACATGTATTTTAAATACGAAAAAGATGAATAGTTTTAGTATCTAATTAATCAATTTTCATAAATTTAAGCGCATCAATAAATAAGCATTTTTCTACAAATCACTTACTTGTGAAATCAATCACTGAACATCTGAATCAACTCAACAAAGTCTTTGAAAACAGCAAAAGACTAGGTATCATGTCGATTTTGATCGTGAATGATTGGGTAGAATATAATACCCTAAAAAAGTTGCTAAATACTAGTGACGGCAATTTGGCGAGTCACATCAAAACACTAGAAGGAAAAGCTTATTTAGAAGTTAAAAAGCAATTCGTTAATCGTAAGCCGCAAACGACTTATCGGGCAACTGAGACAGGTAGAACAGCTTTCCAAAGTCACTTAGATGCACTGGAAGCACTATTGCGCCGACATGACAGCAATGACGACAAAAAATAAAAAAGGATCTTTTTTTTGCATTTATACTTTGTAAATCAAAGTACTTTTAATAAATAAATCATGCAGAAGTTCCGCCTTTTAATCATGTACTATGGCTTTTATCTTTCACTTATTTCGGAGGCGGACTTTTGCATTTTTTAACTCAAATGATACCCATGAAATTTATCAATTCATTTTTCTATCACCGACAGCAACGCGATTTGTTTTTAATCTTGATCGCAACGACATTTTTTGACTGCTTACTCGTATTAACACGCCTTTGGCGAGTTGATTTTAACTGGTCATCTATCCAGTCGTTTGAGGATATTTATCACCTCCGAGGTAGTACCTCTTTTCTTTTTCTAATATTCAATTTAGCATTAGCATGGATTCCGTATTTAGTGACGCTAGCACTACCTAAAGTAGCAAAATGGAAGTTTACTATGTCGATTTCTTTTGGATTACTCATAATATGGCTACTCTTTTTTCCAAATGCACCTTACATTATTACCGATTTGATTCACATCAAAAGTCGCCCACCTATTCCTTTGTGGTTTGATGCTTTATTAATTTTTTCTTTTGCATGGACAGGTTTAATGGTTGGCTTCGCCTCGCTACTGACCGTACAGACCTTTTTGGTTAAGCATTTTTCTATAAAAACAGTCTGGATCTTAGTTTCAAGTGCCTTAGTACTCTGTGGTTTTGGTATTTATTTGGGTCGTTTTCAACGTTGGCATTCATGGCATATTATTGAGCATCCTTACGCATTGTTAAGTAGTATTTTTGAAACATTAACCCATCCAGTTGCCAACGCTGGCACACTCAGCATTGCTGTTGTGTTAAGTGGCTTTTTGATGTTGGGTTATTTGACTATATCAATCATCACTAGACCTATAAAAACTAAAAATTGATAAAAAATTAAATTCTAGTTGTTACTTTATTAAACTAGATGCATTAAGCAAATAGTGAGATGGAACTACAGCATTTTCCATTTCTAAAAGCAGGTGACGTTACCCTTTTATCTAATTATCGAGTAGAAATTTAGCTATTCAAGTTACACTGAATAGCCCTACCTCGTCATTGTTTCACCTAAAATATAGTGCTATGAAAGTTCTCTTTTTAAGCCTACTTTGCTTTTTGCTTTTTCCTAAAGACAGTCATGCCCAGCAACCACTCAATGATATTGTTGAGCGGACAATTTTAAAAGAAAAACCAGCGCTTACTTACGCACCAATCCGCGAAAGTGATATCATGTGGGAGCGCCGCATTTGGCGGTTGATTGACGTGCGAGAGAAGATGAATCATGCTTTTAATTATCCAGAAGCTCCATTTTTTCAATTGCTCACCGAGTTGATAGAAACCGCACAAGTTCAAGCTTACAGCACAGAGACAGATGATTTTAGTATCGCTTTAAATACCGATGATTTGCAACAAATTCTTTTTCAGACCGATACGATTCGAGTTTATGATCCAGAGACGCAAGAGCCTACGTTACAAGTTATCAATAACAGTATTTTTTACGAGGATATCAAACGATTTCGCTTGCAAGAATTATGGTATTTTGACCAAAGTACTTCTACGATGCGGGTACGTATTTTAGGCATTGCACCACTTCTAGAGGTGAAAGATGAATTTGAAAATGTAAAGTTTGAAAAGCCACTCTTCTGGTTGTATTATCCTGAATTGCGTGAAGAGCTAGCACATCATGAAGTATTCAATGATTCTAATGACCACAGCCGCATGAGTTGGGAGGATCTTTTTGAAATGCGCAGATTTGCGAGTGTAATCACGAAACGATCTAATATACTAGATGAGCGATTACAGGATCAGTGGCGGGGTGTAGATTTATTACTGGAAGCAGACAAAGTTAAAAGAGAGATTTTCAATTTTGAACACGATGTTTGGTCTTACTAATAAGTAATATTTTAACGTAAGTAGGTTCATAGATTTAAGACGTTAGACGCTGGACGTTAGATTATTAATCAATTATTTATCTAACTTCTAATGTCTAATCTCTAACGTCTATCTACTTATAACGGCTTGTTCCGAAGCATGTTGGAATGTAGCTATTTACAACTAACCAAGGGCGATATACTGATGTATATTGTCCTTTTTTTATAAATACAATTTCGCTACATTTATGCTCTTAATCTCTATATACTAAAGTAACGTTAGTCGTTACTACTTAATAAACCGTTATTCGTTATTAAATTATGGCAAAAGTCGCACTTGAAGGGATGGAATTTTACGCCTATCATGGTTTTTACGATGAAGAACAAGTCATTGGAAATCGCTATGTTATAGATGTGTATGTAGAAACCAATATTTCGGTGGCTGCCGCGACGGTTGATTTATACAAAACGGTTAATTACGAAACCATCTATCTCGTTTGTAAGGTAGAAATGCGTAAGACGACTCGCTTAATCGAAACGGTTGCTCAACGTATTTTATCTCGTCTAAGTAGTCAGTTTGGTAAAAAAGCACAAAGTATAACGGTAAGAATTCGTAAGATGCATCCTGCACTAGGAGGAAAAGTAGAGTGTTCTTTTATTGAAATTGACAATAAAAAAGGAGGAAGTGCTGGTGGCAGAGGTAAAGGTGGATTCGGTGGCGGCGGAGGTTTTGGTGGCGGCGGTGGATTCGGTGGTTTTGATATGGATGACGATGGCGGTTTTGATATGGATGATTTTAGAGGTATGCTTTAAACCAACTTGTTTTGAATGATTTCGGTCTTTTAAACAATCACATTTTTCCAACAAATAAATTTCTAAAATAATGGCACTACTAAAAAGATTAATCCTTTGTTTGCTTGTCTTGCAACTTTCCTCTTGCGATATCAAAGATTTGAATCAGGTACTTGATACCGTTCTCAATGATAGTTCAGTATTAAGTAACGAGCAAATCGGACAAGGTTTGAAGGAAGCCCTAAATCTCGGCATTAGTAAAGGCGCAGATCGGTTATCCGTCCAAGATGGTTACTTCAAAAGTGCCTACAAGATTTTATTACCTCCCGAAGCGCGTAAAGTAACGGAGAAACTCCAAAATATACCTGGCTTTAATCAAGTTGAAAATATTATTTTAGAAAAAATAAATCGTGGCGCAGAAGATGCTGCAAAAAAAGCAAAGCCAATTTTCGTGGCGGCTATTAAACAAATGACCTTCAGTGATGTGATGAATATCTTAATGGGTGAAAAAAATGCGGCTACCCAATTCCTCAATCGCGCTACTTACGATAAATTATACGCAGAATTTAATCCTGTCATCGTAAATTCATTAGATAAATTTAAAGCACGTGAATATTGGTCAAAAGCAACCGATACGTACAATAAAGTTCCATTTACCCAAAAGGTCAATCCACGTCTGGATGACTATGTAACCAATCAAGCGCTAGATGGCTTATTTGCGATGGTCGCGAAAGAAGAATTAAATATTCGTAATAATGTAGCGGCACGAACGACCGATCTACTAAAAAAGGTTTTTGCAAAACAAGATAATTGATAATGATTATCAAACGGTGTAATTGAGTAATTGTAAAATCATTTCTAAAAAATAGAAACTTATAATTACTTAATTACACTGTCATTCCATTTTACAATCTCCCGAAGTATCCTATTTTTGCAAAAAAACAATATGCTAATCCGAACGCCATTTTTACTCTTACCTTTCTTTCTGTTTTTAAGTATTTTTCAAAGTTGTGTTCCTTACGTTGAAGAACAATTAACGGACATTGATCTTGATCTACAAGATTCTTTATTACAACAGCTCTATACCTTTCAGGATGAGCAAGTTACGGACAGTTTAATTACGTTCTTTCAACATAAAGATCCTACCTATCGCTACGCTGCGGCATTGGCATTTGGTTCAACTAAGGATGAAGCAGCGCTGGATAGCTTGGTTGTTTTGCTAAAAGATCCAGTAGAAGAAGTGCGCGTAGCTGCAGCTTACGCAATTGGACAAATCGGTGAATCAACAGTAGAGGCACAATTGATCGGGGCATTTGAACAAGGCGACACGGCTAAATTATATAATAAATCGAATCGTGCGATTCTAGAAGCCGTTGGTAAAAGTTCTTCTGACAAATATTTAGCTCCACTGGCAAGTATTACAACTTATCAACCCACCGATACGGCATTGTTAGAAGGGCAAGCATGGGGATTGTATCGCTACGCTTTACGCGATATGACTTCTTCCGAAAGTACGCAGCGTATGATTGATTTAGTGACGGATGGTAGCTATCCTAATTCCGTTCGGGTGATTGCTGCAAACTATTTATACCGCGCTAAGAATATTACCATTGATAGCTTGGAAGTGCCCAAAATTGCTCAAGTTGCGACCCAAGTAGATGATCCTCGCATTCGAATGGCACTCGCTGTTGCACTCGGAAAGAGCAAATCGACGACAGCGCTCAATGCACTAGTCGCACATTTTCCAAATGAAACAGACTACCGCGTGCAGACTAATATCATTTCGGCACTCCGTAATTTCGATTACGGTGGAGTACAAGCCTTGATGTTAACGGCTTTGAAAGATGAAAATATCCACGTTTCGCAGCGCGCTGCACAGTTTTTTGTTACCAATGGTATTGGACGAGATGCTACTTTTTATTGGCGTACTGCCAAAGACACCCTACCGTGGCAATCTCAATTAAAATTATATACCGCCGCCCAGCGTCATTTACCTAATTACTATTCTAATTATAAAAACACGATCAATTACGAACTACGTCGCCGCTTTGAGGATAGTAAAAATACCTACGAGCAAGCTGAAATTATCCGCACGATGGGTGAATATGGTTGGAACTATCGTAACATTTATGAATTAGGATTCAATCATCCCGAATTAGCTGTACGTACTGCTACCGTAGAATCACTAAGTAAAATTATCAATATTGAAGACTTTCGTGCTTTCTTTGGTTTAGGCTACCGCCGTGTCCGACAAGAATTGACCAATTATTTAGTAGAAGCAATTCGCACTACGGATGCAGGAATGACTGCCGTAGCGGCGGGTGCGTTACAACAAAAAAAGCATGATTATCCTGCCTTAATTGATAGCATGCAAATTTTGGATAAGACGCTAGCGCAATTAGAAATGCCTACCGAAATCGAAACGTACAATGAATTAAAAAAGACCATTGAGGTACTCAACGACCGAGTAGTTACACCGCCGACCCAAGTACAATTTAACCATCCAATTGATTGGAATCTAGTTCAAGAACTTGGCGATCGCCCTCGTGCCCGTATTCGAACGAACCAAGGAACTATTGTTCTGGAATTACTCACTGATGTAGCTCCTGGGACTGTCGCAAATTTTGCCCAACTCGCACGTGACGGTTTTTATAATAATAAAACATTTCACCGCGTCGTACCCAATTTTGTTATCCAAGGTGGCTGCCCGCGTGGTGATGGCTATGGTAGTTTAGATTATACGATTCGTTCGGAATTACCTTATTTACATTACGATCACGAAGGTTATGTCGGCATGGCATCTGCGGGTAATCATACAGAAGGTGTCCAATTTTTTATCACCCACTCTCCTACTCCACATCTAGACGGCAACTATACTATCTTTGCTAAAGTGGAAGAAGGAATGGAGTTTGCCCATCAAATTCAGGTAGGTGATGTAATTGAAGAAGTAACGGTGCAATAAAAACGGTGGACGGCGGATGGTCGCTACGCTTAATGGTGGACGGCTGCACTTCTAACCGAGAACGACTTAACTTGCTATTAACCTATTATTGGTTAAAAGCTATACAGCACCAGCGTTATATCTAAGTTATTGGGCGGAATTAGACACTAATATTAACCGTCAACCCCAGAGCTGTTAAGTGCTAATTTTAATGTAAAATTTAAAATGTAAAACCGCAAACTTCTCTCACGACCGAAGGAAGTAAATGTAAAGTTCACACGTCGCGTTTCGAACCATTTTTGCACGTATTCAGTGTACTTTTAAATTTTATATTTAGCCTCTTACATTTTACATTAAAGAACTTAACAGCTCTGCCGTCAACCCTAAGCTGTCAACCGTCAACCGTTCAATATGAAACGACTCGATCGCTATATCATCAGTAAATATCTCACTACGTTTTTTTTCGTAGTGCTGATTTTTACGTTGATTGCAGTCGTAATTGATTTTAGTGACAAGGTCGATGAGTTTATTAGCAAGCCGATCACAGCGTGGCAAATTTTAACGGAATACTACATCAATTTCATTCCTTATATCAATGGTTTACTCTGGCCACTTTACGCCATGATTGCCGTGATTTTTTTTACTTCTCGATTAGCTTATAATTCTGAAATCATTTCTATTTTCGGCGCTGGCGTTAGCTTTCAGCGATTAACGCTCCCTTATTTAGCCGCAGCCATTGTCATTTCAGGATTGCATTTATTTGCTAATCACTACGTTATCCCGAAGGGGAACAAAGCGCGTTTAGCATTTGAATATGCGTATATTTGGGAAGGACATGACAAAAGTAAATCAAGCAATATCCACATGTTTCTTTCGCCCGAAACGAAAGTTTACGTGCGCTATTATAGCCGCAAAGATACCGTGGCGCGAGATTTTAGATTAGAAACGTACGATGGACTAGAACTGCGACATTTACTTAAAGCAAAACGAGCAGAGTGGCGCGGTGACACTGTCGGTTGGCAATTAACAGACTACGAGCAGCGTAGCTTTTCTGGTTTAGATGAAACACTCAAGGTTGGGCGCGGCGAACGGATAGATACTTTGATTAACTTACTTCCTGCCGATTTTGTCCGCTTCGCTAGTCAGCGCGAAATGATGACCACACCCGAGTTGCAAGAATTTATCAATATTGAACGCGCGCGTGGTTTAGGTAATACAAAGCTTTACGAAATTGAAATTCATCGTCGTACGGCCGAACCATTTACGATTATTATTCTCACCTTAATTGGTTTGGCTGTTGCTTCGCGTAAAGTACGTGGTGGGATGGGTTTACACCTTGCGATTGGCATCGCGCTGGGTGCAATTTTTATTTTTATGTCGAAGTTTTCCATCACTTTCGCTACGAATAAGGCACTATCAGCCTGGCTGGGGGTGTGGATTCCGAATATTATATTTTCGGTAGTCGCAGGGTATCTACTTCTGCGAGCACAGAAGTGATTATTCAAACCTCAGATCAATTATTCTTGTAAGGTGCTACCATCAAGAACTCTGGTACTTTTACTTGAAACTTCTTCTTAGAACGCATATCCTGCATTTGATAAAACCCGCGCATTTTACCAATTGCACTTTCAAAATCGCACCACGACGTATATTCATGTTCCTCGCCAGGATGCAAAATTGGTTGCTCTCCTACCACTCCATCGCCTTTTACCTCACGTACGGAACCAGCTGAATCTAAAATAATCCAACGCCGACGGAGCAACTGCACTGTTCGCCGCGATTCGTTTTTGATAGTAATCAAATAGGAGAAAACGTGCTTTTTCTGCACGGGCTTAGAGTAGTCTTCGCGATAGTTCGTTTCTACGCTAATTTTTATTCCGTTAGTGATCAGTGTTGGCATGGCATCGTCTATTTAGGCGGTAAAATGGAAATGCATGGCATTATTTTAATTCAATATATGACTATTTGTAATAAAATGTGCTGTGCTAAGATTTATAAAACATGAATCTTATTATAGATAACAGCAAAAATGGTTAGAGAAGTTTAGCATTTATCCTGTTAATGAAAGTAAAACTAAGGAAAATCCGCGCAAAAAAACTGTTTTCTACTCTTCCTCTTCCATAATCTTATTGTAAATTTTGTAAGAAACACTTCAACCGTAGTTTTGTTGGACAAACCGTAAATTTCCCTTACTTTTGCGCGTCGAAAAACGAAAAGCCGCCACAGGGCGAGAACTTCCCGTATTTGAGGAGTTCTCGTTTGTATTTTTAAACAACAATTTTTTTACCGCTCAACTAGGGCTTTTTTATAGCGGTATTTTTAACTAATAATTCATTTATAAAAGTTAAGTTATGGGTCAAAATATTACTTTTCTAATTCCTGTATTGGGGGTAGTAGCATTGCTATTTACCTTTTGGAAATCAGGTTGGGTATCCAAACAAGAAGTTGGAACACCAAAGATGGCAAGAATTGCCGATAATATTTCAGAAGGTGCGATGGCTTTCTTAAAGGCTGAATATCGCGTATTAGCAATTTTCGTAGCTGTAGTAGCCGTTATTCTAGGTCTGACAGCAGGAGAAGATTCTTCTCCTTTAGTTGCACTTTCCTTTATTTTAGGTGCGATTTGTTCTGCTCTAGCTGGTTACCTAGGTATGAAAGTAGCTACCAAGGCCAATGTAAGAACAACCAACGCAGCACGTACAAGTTTAGGAAAAGCACTTGAAGTTGCTTTTGCTGGTGGTGCCGTAATGGGATTAGGCGTTGTTGGTCTAGGTGTTTTAGGTTTAAGTGTTTTATTCATCGCTTACAGTGGTATGGGATGGGAAATTAATAAAGTAATTACTGTAGTTACGGGTTTCTCTTTTGGTGCTTCTTCTATCGCATTATTTGCGCGTGTAGGTGGAGGTATTTATACAAAAGCTGCCGATGTAGGTGCGGATTTGGTAGGTAAAGTAGAAGCAGGTATCCCTGAAGATCACCCATTGAATCCAGCAACTATTGCTGATAACGTAGGTGATAACGTAGGTGACGTAGCTGGTATGGGGGCTGATTTATTTGAATCTTATGTAGGTTCAATCATTGGTACGATGGTATTGGGTGCAGTCTTTATTGGCACAGCTAATGGCTTCGAGGCAACGAATGAATATGGTGGTTTGAATGCCGTATTATTACCATTAGTATTAGCTGGTGTTGGTATTATCACTTCGATTATCGGTACTTTCTTTGTGAAAGTAAAAGATGGCGGTGATCCTCATAAAGCATTAAACACGGGAGAATTTTTATCTGCTGGTTTGATGTTAGTAGCAACATTTTTGATTATTCAAATGATGTTACCTGAAGCATGGACTTTTGGTGGTAAAGCATACTCTTCAATGGGTGTATTTTACGCAGTACTAGCAGGTTTAGCTTCTGGTTTAGCGATTGGTAAAGTAACGGAATACTATACTGGTACAGGTACAAAGCCAGTACAAGGTATCGTTGACCAATCGATTACTGGTGCAGCAACCAATATTATTGCTGGTTTAGGAGTAGGAATGTACTCTACTGCAATTCCAATTTTGATTTTAGCAGCAGCGATAATCGGTGCACACTACTTTGCTGGTTTATATGGTATCGCGATTGCAGCAGTAGGTATGTTATCAAATACGGGTATCCAGTTAGCAGTAGATGCTTACGGACCGATTTCGGATAACGCGGGTGGTATTGCTGAAATGGCAGAATTACCAAAAGAAGTACGTCAAAAAACGGATACATTAGATGCAGTAGGTAACACTACAGCAGCGATTGGTAAAGGTTTTGCGATTGGTTCTGCGGCACTAACAGCATTAGCATTATTCGCAGCATTTATGACTACAGCAGGTATTGACACTATCAATATTGCAAATCCAGTAGTAATGGCGGGTCTATTGATTGGTGGTATGCTACCTTTCTTATTCTCTGCGATGTCAATGGGTGCAGTTGGACGCGCAGCAATGGATATGATTCAAGAAGTACGTCGTCAATTCAAAACGATTCCTGAATTATCAGCAGCATTGAACGTAATGAAAAAGAATGACGGAAAAGAGATGTCAGAATGGAGTGCAGCAGACCGCGCGACTTTTGAAGCAGCAGATGGTAAAGCAGAATACAGCAAATGTGTGAAAATTTCTACGGATGCTTCTATCCGCGAAATGATTTTACCCGGTTTAGTAGCCGTTATTTCTCCAGTAATCATCGGTTTCGGTGGTGGCGCTGAGATGTTAGGTGGTCTATTAGCGGGTGTAACTGTTTGTGGTGTATTGATGGCAATCTTCCAATCAAACGCAGGTGGTGCTTGGGATAACGCGAAGAAAATGTTTGAAGAAGGTGTGGAGATCCAAGGTAAAATGTACTACAAAGGTTCTGAGCCACATAAGGCAGCTGTTGTAGGTGATACAGTAGGTGACCCTTTCAAAGATACTTCTGGTCCTTCCTTAAATATCTTATTGAAATTGATGTCTGTTGTAGCATTGGTGATTGCACCTTTCTTAGCATAAATTTCGATTCCAGATTGGAATAAAATACAAACGCCTCGTTGAGTAAAATCAGCGAGGCGTTTTTTTTGTAAAAACCTTATAGCTCACGCTAATATTTTTTTCATGGTAGAGTAATCTAATATCATAAACAATTGAGTTGAGGGGGGATACTTTCTTAAAAAACGGGACTACACAATAATCCCGTTTACCGAAATCAATCCAAAGGCAGGAAAATATTTTCCTCCTATTTTTTCACACTCAAATGTTTGACCCTATGTATTTTTCTACAAAAAATTATTTTCTCCTACTGCTATTAGGTCTAATAAGTACCGTCAGCTACGCTCAAATTACCAGTGAATATTCTAGCGATCGATTAGTATTTAAAGAAAGTACGATTACCAAAGCGATCCTCGATTACGATGGAACAGATTTCACCTTCCGCAATCAGGAATTCACCGCAACGGGTACGGCAGATATTCGCCTCGAAAGCCCAAACGGACACGTCGATATGATAGCAGGTAATGAACTCCGTGCTCGCTTTCAAGAAGAAGGTGGACTGCGTTTGTACGCGCCCAACAATGGCTCGTATCTAATGGAGGTACAAAATGATGGCGACCTCAAATTTATTGGGGACGGAGGATTAGTAGCAATGGACATCAACGACTCAAACGGACGCGTTGGTATTGGTACGGAAAGCGCGACGGAACTTTTAGATGTAAATGGACAGGTGCGCGTGCGCGAATTTCAGGAGATTTTAGCAGGCACAGGACGCCAGGTTTTCGTTGATGCCAATGGCGTATTATCCGTTGAATTTATTCCTACGCTAAGTCAAGATGACGAAGCGGGGCTGCGTGGTGATTTACAACAAAAAGAGGAACAACTACAAGCATTGGAAGAGCGGGTTGCTGAATTAGAAAATATGATTTCGCAGCTTGCTAAACAGCAAAATTTGTCTATTCAAAAACCCACTTTCGGTAATTTCCTACGACAAAACGAACCTAATCCAAATCACGGACAAACCACGATTCGTTATCAGCTACCGCAACAAGTAGCACATTATCAATTACAGATTACAAATGGAAACGGACAAGTGGTACAACTGAAAGAATTAGACGAATCGGGAGCTGTTGAAATCAATGGGTTATTTAATGGCACGTACCATTATTCGCTCTTAAAAAATGGGCAACCGCTAGAATCAAAGACGATGATTGTCCAACGTTAAATCGAATATAATTTTTGCTTTAAAAAGATGGTTATGAATCCGTTGTGTGTTGCACAACGGATTTTTTAATTCTGCAATCCTTTGATTAATATTTTTTCAATATCAAGTTGCAACTTTTCAATATCCATATTCTTCTCCGCATCGTACCAAAAGTGTAGCCACTGAATCGAAGTTAGAATCATAAAAAATGCCGTATTGACATTTACGTCTTTCAACTCACCACCTTTCACACCCGCCGCAATAATCGCCCGAAAACGCTTTTCATAATTCTTCCGCAACTTCAAAAAATCGCTCAAATATGGTTCGCTCAAATGCTTCCACTCGCCATTGAAAACAGTTACCGAAGTCGTATCTTCCGTCGCAATTTTCACATGCAGTGCGATCAAAGCACGAATTTTATCGATTGTTGTACCGCCTTCAATTTCAACTTGATCCATACCTTTTACAAAGCGATGCGCGTTAGTAAAACAAATCTCGCGCAGTATTTCTTCTTTAGATCCGATGTGGCTATATAAACTAGAAGCTTGTAGATTCACCGCTTTCGCTAAATCGCGCACGGAGGCAGATTTATAGCCTTTGTCGCGGAAGAGTTTTGCCGCTGCGTTATAAATAATTTCTTTTTTGCTACTCATGATGAACAAAGATAGGAGGTATTTTAAAATACCTCCTATCTACTACACTTCTAATTCAACTTTTTGAAGAATTGATGGTTAAAAACATCTATGGAAAATGCCTTTCAAAAATTGACCTTGCCACCTAAAGGAACAGAAAACGACCGCGCCTACTGGTTTATTTACCAAAAACGCGACATCGTTTTATACATCTGGGATCATAAAATGCACATCCCACGTGCCGATCATTTTCCTGATATTAATGGTAAACCGTTGCATCAGTTTTACTTAGGAAAGCTGCATGATATGAATTGTTATGCAGTTGAAATTGCGGACGAAACGCGCTTACCCGAAGATTTTAAAGCCGTTAATTTACGCTTGCTATACGACCAACTCGGCGATGATATTTTCTTTACAGCAGGCTACGGTTATCAGATGATCCACTGGAATCGTACTTCTAAATATTGTGGTCGCTGTGGACACGAAAATGCATTGCAAAAAAACGAAACGGCAAAGAAATGCCCTAACTGTAGCTTAGTGTTGTATCCACGGATCTCTCCCGCCGTCATTATGTCGGTAATTAAAGACGATAAAATTTTACTGGCGCATAACGCACGTGGAAAACGTGGATTCTACAGCGTATTAGCAGGTTTCGTAGAACCTGGCGAAACGCTAGAAGACTGCGTGCGTCGAGAAATTAAAGAAGAAGTGAATTTAGAAGTAAAAAATATTCGCTATTTCGGTAGCCAACCTTGGCCCTTTCCCGATTCATTGATGATTGGTTTTATCAGCGAATATGCGAGCGGTGAAGTAATATTAGAAGAAGAGGAACTGGATGATTATGGTTGGTTTACCAAAGATAACCTACCTGAAATTCCTAGTAAAATCAGCATCTCACGGGCGTTGATTGATGATTGGATAAAGGGTGAAGGGTAAAAAGGAAGCCCTTGTCCTTTACCTTTCACCCCAGAGCTGTTAAGTGCTAATTTTAATGTGAAATTTAAAATGTAAAACCGAAAAATGTAAAATGTACACGTCATGATTCGAAACGCTTTTGTACGTATATAGTGTACTTTTGAGTTT
Organism: Saprospiraceae bacterium; assembly: GCA_045106545.1. GTDB lineage: Bacteria > Bacteroidota > Bacteroidia > Chitinophagales > Saprospiraceae > JBGCES01. The sequence continues at coordinate 8,994 of JBGCES010000169.1, read as the reverse complement.
TAGATTTAGTCTTTTACATTTTACATTGAAGAACTTAACAGCTCTGCCTTTCACCCTTTATCCTAACTTACACATCAAAATCTACAATCACTTTATCACTCAATGGATGTGCCTGACAAGTCAAAACAAACCCCGCTTCTACCTCGTCTGGTTCTAATCCATAGTTAACTTCCATTTCTACATCGCCTTCCAATATTTTTGCTTTGCAAGTAGCACAAACGCCGCCTTTGCAGGCAAAAGGTAAATCCATGCGATTATTGAGTGCCGTATCCAGAATCGTTTCACCATCTGAATCGAGGGGAAATTTAACGGAGTTTCCGTCTAAAATAATCGTTATCTCGGACTGAACTTTTTTATCCTTAGCGCGCGATTTACGTACGATCGTTTCCCCACCTAAATTGCCCACTGGCGATGTAAACAATTCGAAGTGAATCTTTTCTTCATCCACGCCAGCTTCCTTTAATGCAGCACTGGCAGAACGAATCATTTGCTCTGGTCCACACAAGTAAAAACTAGCTATGTCCTGCGGATCAAATAACATTTTACTAAAGCGATTACACTTCTCTTCATCAATTCGCCCATAGAATAAATCACTCCCCAAGTGTTCGCGACTCAGGATGTGATGAATGCTTAACCGACCAAGATTTTTATTTTTTAAATTCTCTAATTCTTCTCGAAAAATGATACTATCAAAACCACGATTACCATAAAATAGCGTAAAACTGCTTTTAGGTTCTGCTTGCAAAACCGTTTTTATCATCGCCATGATCGGCGTAATGCCACTTCCCGCTGCAAAAGCGACATAGTGATTTTCATTTGCCTTGTCCGTTTTCAATTGAAACTTTCCAGTTGGAGTCATCACGTCCATTTTCGTCTCCGCCCTTAGCTGTCCATTAGCAAAAGTTGAAAATTTACCACCCTCGACTTTTTTAATAGCCACTCGTAACTCCTGCTCTTGCGGACTCGTACAAATAGAGTAAGACCGACGTACTTCTTCACCGTCAATATCCGTTTTTAAAGTTAAATATTGACCTGCCAAATATTTAAAATCAGCTTGCAAATGTACGGGAACAGCAAAGGCTACAGAAACACATTCAGGCGTTTCGCGACGGATATTTATAACTTCGAGTGAATGAAACTTAGGCATTTTTGATAATGATAAATGAGGAATGTTAAATTAGGAGTAACGAACAAGGAACGTTATGTATTTCTGCAATTCAAAACATACGAACAGTTGTTCGGTTGCAAAAGTAGGGAATTTTGAAACTTAAAAAATATTTTGGTATTGATTAAAAAATAAATTCCTTTTCTAGATTTTTGATTGACAATTTTTTGAATAAAAGTTTGTTCATTCAGAAAAATTATCAATTAAAAATCAGGAATTTATTTTTTAATAGTTACTTAGCCAAAATCTATCTATCTTGAATTTTAAAAGATAAATGAATTGATATTTGTGAAATTTATAACTTAACCTTGATGCTCACTTTTACATTTATCATTTTACATTCTTCATTTTACATTACTATATGTACCAATCAGAAAACTGTGGACTTTTTCTTGCCTTGACCAGCCTACCGTTAGGTGAAGGGAGCGATTTTTATCGTACAGAAATTGCAGAAGGTATTTTTAAAAATTACAAAGAGCGACTGCGAGAGCATTTCAAACCGAAATGTGGGTCGGAATCAGAAAAAATTTGTAAACACGAATTTGAAACATATTTATACCAACCCAAAGCCTATTGTCTATTAGGTAATTACGATCTCGCAGTATTATCTCTAATTGACGAGTTTTCTCTGGGTAGCCGTTCATTTCATCCTTATAGTTCCTTATTAAAAGGTAAAAAACCACATAATTTCACTTATCAGACCGTTACTGGAACAGCTCCAAAGTTATCCGCATTTGGCAGCGATGATACTTCTTTTCAAGAACGCGCCCATCGTACCTTTTTACATGCGGCAACGGACACTGCCAGTGACGAAAGTGTTTTTCCATTCATTGGTATTTGCTCCATCAAAATTGATAATTCGCTGTTGATTGGTGCAGGAGGGAAATTGCAAGATTTGATTATTCGTGCTATTCGCGCTACAATTGAAGAGTGTGATTTTTATAAGAATAAAGAAGTCGATTATTTACTGACTACTACCCTCTCGTGGAACGAAATTTCAATTGTCTTTTTTAGTGATTCTTTTCAAAAGATAACGAGCAAAATATTGAGCATCAGAGAGTTGGTTGTAAAGAATCTAGCTCAACACGATCACGATCATTATTATCAATTCGTCAAAGAGAACAGTTTAGCTACCCGAAAACATAGCGCAGAACAAATAGAGAATCTACCTTTATTTGCAAATACGACGACCATTTTTGGCTACGACCATTATTTTTTAGAGCATCCTAATGCCTTTAAAAATCCGCCAGCTCGCTTCAAAAAATTTGATGCCACTGAACTAAAGTTATATGTCCGCTGGTATATTCGTCCAGGACATTTACGGGCTACGCTACAGGAAATGAGTTCCTCTGATTCTGCTCATATTGCAATCGGTCGCGGCGATTACGTCTATGCGTTAGATACCGAGAGTTTACAGAATCTAACAGATTACGTTAATAACTTGACTCGTCATCCGTCGCATCCGATGGTGCAGCACATCAAAAAAATATATTCTACACCTGAAATCGATTGCTCCATAGATACAATTCCAGCAGGCAAAATCTCAGAAGAACAGTACGAGCGGTCGCATGCGGGGAAAGACCTTGTTTTTTCGATAGAGACACTAGCAGAAATTAAACGCTATCTCAAAACCTATAGTGTCGCTAAGATTTTACGCGATAAGGTAGTCAATATGTACGTCAGTTTCAATGACTGTATTCAGGATGAAGTATTGTATAGTTATTTCATTGATTTGTATCCATTTTTGCTGCGCGTAAAAGAAGATATTAAGTTATATGGGTTAGACGAAACGGGCTATTATGATAGCATTCGTAACATAAGCAAGGAATTGCGAACGATTTGTGATGATTTTGAAAAGGCGCATCGCAACCGTTTTCACCAAAGTTATCTGACGAGCGATATTACAGATTATAACTTAGAGTTTAATGGCGGAATTCAGCAAATTGTCACTGCATTTGACAGCGCTTATAAAAGTATTGCGGGCATATTAGGCATGGACGCGGATGAATTGCCATTTGTTTATATTACGGGTTATTCGGGTGTAGCTTCTAAATTATACAATGTCCAGCTCAACTCGTATCACCTTTATCAACCTGAGTTTTTTGTGGCAGTTGCCACCCACGAAGTAGCAAATAATATTATTGAAAATTTACGAACGGATTTCCCTGGTATTCAGAAAATTCGAGCGTACTACGCTTCTGATTCTACTTTTACACAAGATTATCCACAAGCTGTGGAATACTTTTTAGTAGATCTAGTAACGTTCCACTTAGCTTACAATCGAAATGTCAAGCTGTTTCTCTATTGGCATTGGGGGACTTTTTTACAAACGGCGCTTTACTACAATCGCGACGGCAGTATCAATCGCCGATTGTTCCGCGAGTTTCTACTGCGGATGATTATTTTATTTAAGTTTTTAGATATAAAAGACGCCATACGAGCTGAACAACCCTGCTGTGCAACTTTGGCTGAATACTGGATTGAGGATTTTAAGCAATTAGAAAAGATGGCGGAGCATTTTCTACAAGATGAATACTTAGCGGATTGGTGGGAGTACTCGGAAGTAGTCGCTAACAAAATGGTAATTGATGATTTCTGTGGTATTTCAGAACATCGGCGCACCGCGCAAACGGATAGCAAAAGAAAGCAGCAAAAAGAAGTTGTGGAGTTGATTCACGAAACACTATTTCAACAAAATCAGGTACGCAACAAAAAGAAATATTTGCAAATGTACCACGAGCGTACTGACCGCGAGGTCTTGGTCATGCTCGGGCGTTTTGAAGAAATGGAATATTTGTCGGACGAAATTGTAACTGCTTTTAAAAATGACCACGTCTATCAGACTCAACCTTACAACGTAATTAATTCTACCTCTTTTCATACGCATACCCTATTTTACGCCTACTTAAAATTGCTGTATGAAATGAATGATGGACAGATTCAAATGCTGCCTCGCGATGAGGAAGGACACCCAAAACCACAACAGGAAGGTTATGATTTGATGCTATTTGATAAAACGGGCGGCGTGTTTACTCGTAACTATGAACTGCGTCGAAAGTATTTTCAATATCGAGCATTATTATTACAATCTATTTGGCAAATGGGATACGAGTATAAAAAACAGTTATTTCATGACAAGTAAACGGAGTCGTGACTAAAAACAAAAGCGGTTAGGAGATTTTAATCTTCTAACCGCTTTTGCTTTATATTGTATTTGCTTGCACTATTTTTTATTCGGTAAAAAACCGCTTCTCCCAACTTAGCAGACGTTCATCTTGCCACACGGAAGCAAAGTCTTTTAACTCCATTCTACGGGGAGTCAATCGTCGCGCTAGTCGCTGATCGTCCTTACGTAAAAACATTTCTGTATAGTAACCTACAATTTCGCCTTCTACCCGCGCTTTGCGAATGCGACTCTTCGTTCGTTCCTCATTGTAGGTCGAAGCGTTTAAAAATTCTTTAAACATCATAATAAAAATGGTTTCCTCCCTTCTTTGTTGGATATTGGATATTAGACCGCTTTGCTATTGGAAGTTGGAAATTTCCAATGACTAAGGCATGCTGAAAATGTAGCGTCTAACCTCTTTTAAAAAAGTTTTCTCTGCGATTTTTTTCAATAGTATTTACTTGAAATTTTTCGCTTATGGGGGAACTCGTACAAAGTTAGGCGATTGTCAGCGAAAAATCAACTTTTAATTTGTAAAAGACGTATTAAATAAAATTATTATTTAATTGATTATCAGCTAGTTACGCTTTTCTATACAAGTAAAAGGTGTGAGAGGTTTCCAAAGTTTATTATAGAAAAGTTAAAGTTGAGCAATCATTACTGATTAATGCCTAGTTATCCGAGTTAGGAACTTCGGAGTCTGGATTATTAGCTGATTGTAAGGATTCATAAATCTGTTCCACTACCGTCGTCCAAGCATTGTCTTCATTTTGCCACATATCAACGAAGCGACCGTTACTAGGAAAAGGTTGAAATTTGCCTAAATCGGTCAGTGTCCAAGCACAACGCCGGTAGAGAATCGGCAAAATTTTAGTCTGCTTTTTCTTGACGCGTTGCAACGCAATTTTTAATTCCAGTTTACGAATATCAGGATCGGTGAGGAGTTCGATGCTGATTAAAAACAGCACCATATCGGCTTTATTCAGTTGTTTTTTAATTGCTTCTTCTACGTTAGTGCCCGGTAAGACTTCGTCTTTCGACCAAATCTCTACGATTCCCCGATCCTCCAACAAGGATAGATGTTTGCGGAATTTCTTGAAGGCTTTGAGATCTTCTTCCACGAAGGTGAGGTATAGGCGTTGCTTTTTCATTATAATCGTTGCGCTTTGGCTGCCGTCATTTTCGATATTAGTGCGCTTACTGGGTTTGTTTCGCTAACTTTTTCTAAGCAACTCCTGCGATAAGATGTGGTAAAAATAAAATAATTTAGGAAACTCAACGGATTCGGTAAATAACGTTTCAAATTATTAAATTATTTAAAGTAAAACGTTTTTTCAACAAAAAGTTTCCAACATCATATACTATCATTTCCACATCGCTATGTTAATATCAATATTAAGACTTTCAGACTTGATAATTTTCATAAGAAAATTCTTCTGTGAGTCGATTGTTTCCTGCAAATTATAAGCACCTTTATATTTTATAATTTAGTCTTTTACATTTTACATTAAAGCATAATTGTTTGGTATTTTTGGAGCACTAAGTAGTAAGACAGATTTAATTCATTAACCTAACAATCATAATTGCTTGATTATCAGTATAAATTCATTCATTTCATCATTCTCTAATTCTGTCATTGCACTTATTCACACACAGACGAAAAACATGGACAAGGCAATATTATTATTAATTCTACTCAATTCGCCGTTTATTATATTAGCTCAAGTAATTGATGAAATTCAATTCAATACTTCAGGTACCGATGATGAATGGGTGGAAATCTGTAACCCAGATCAGACAATAAAGAACGTTGCAGATTTTACCTTATCAGTAAATGGAACTATCGTATTTACGTTTCCTAGTGGTGCTACTATTCCAGCAGAAGGGTGCATCACAATTGGATTAGGTGATGATGGCGATGCAACAGATAATTTTAATGATGAATGTCCCTTCACACCAACCTATTTGCGAACTGGTTTAGTACTAAACAGTGCGACAGCAAATACTAACATCTTACCCAATAGCACTGGACAGATTACCTTACGCAACGCCAGCGCAGCTATGGTAGATGAAATTTTATATGATGATCAAGATCTAGGTAGTAGTAATGATTTAGCAAATGAAAAGACGTTTACTTTAATTGCTCTTAGCTTCGCCAATGAGACAACTGATAATTTTAATTGGGTGGTCAGTTTAGACCCAGGTGGTTCGCCTAACTTACCTGGTAATGTTAGCTGCCCTTCTGCCCAGACAGAACTTTCATTTATTACTACAGCAAGCAGTGAAAATGAAAATGCAGGTACTTTGAGTACAACGGTTTGCGTAAACATAGAGCGCCCATCTTTTGATGTAGCAACGACAGTAGAAGTCGTCCTCACTGGCGGTAGTGCAACTAATGGAAGCGATATAGATCTCTTGGATAGTCCACTAACTCTCACTTTCCCTGCGGGTTCTTTTAGTACAAAATGTATAGAAATCACGATAATTGATGACAGCGTAACTGAGGGTAACGAGAATTTAGAATTTTCCTTACAAAATCCAGCGGGTGGGCGTAATATGGCAACGCTTGGAAATAACACCATTTTTGATTTAAATATCATTGATGATGATGTAACAATAGCAGTAATGAACGAAGTACTGTTTAACCCACTGGGTAGTACAGGAGATAATGAACGAGAATTTTTTGAAATACGTGGTACGCCTAATGGCAGTTTAGCAAATATGTGGCTCATTTCAATTGATGGCGATGGCACATCCGCAGGACGTATTAATGCGGAAATTGATCTTAGTAGTTATGTTTTGGGAAGCAACGGGTTGCTTCTGGTTCGGGATACTGGTCCGACCTTTACGCCTGCACCTGATTTAGCATCAACAGTCGTCAGTATGGATTTTGGTAGTAGTATTTTCCAAAATGGAACGGGTACATTTTTACTAGTCACTAATCATAATCAAAGCATCAATGATATTGATAGCAACAATGATGGAACTATTGACTTGACTTCGTGGGATATGGTTTTGGATGCGGTAAGCGTTACCGATGGTGGAGCAAGCGATCGGGTCTATGCAAATTTACTCGGTGGTACAGACTTGCCTCGTCATCAGGGTAATACGACGGCGCATGGTGTATTTCGTGGAGAGACCGATGAATGGTTAGCCGCGACGAGTCAAGCAGGAAGCAGCGGAAATTTTGAATTTGACTTTGTTACCGTCTGGAATAGTGCAGATGAAGCAATTGCGGTGAATACGATCATGCCGCCTCAGTTTACACCTGGAAATATTGGACAGCTCGCACTAGCAATCGAAGACATAGATTTTTTTGCTACGCAGCAAGCCGAATATGTTGTTTTAGAATGGAGAGTATTTGCGGAAGAACAACCGCCTCACTTTCAAATTAGTAAAAGTGCCGATGGTATTACGTTTTCGCCCATTCACCGCACTTCCTCTATACTTAATAAAAGTAGTTACCGCTTTTTAGACAGTGCGCCACAAATAGAAAGTAATTATTATCAGTTGAGTTGGCACGATGAATTCGGCGTTGAACAATTTAGTAAAATCATTCAAGTCAAATATCTTTCTACCAACAAAATCAAAGTGTTTCCTACTATAGTAAGAGATCAGGTAATGATTGAAGGATTATTACCTAATACTCTAGTTACTATTTTAAACCAACTTGGAAAAATAGTATTTCAACAAAAAGTATCCGAGCCAATTATCTCTATTCCATTATTTACAAAAGGCATTTATTTCATGCAAATCAATCAACAACAGTTTCAATTGATTAAAATAGAATAATTGTATAAGACGGCTATTTTAGATGAAGTATTCATCTAAATTTTAGGATTATCCCAAATAAAATTCTTTTTTTTATTAAAATTCCTCTTCATCACGTCTATTTTTTAAGCAAAACACATATCTTTGTTCAGGACTTCTTTCCTTTCTTCTGTATATTTTTATCCCCTAACATTCGTGCCAAGCATCCTATTTTAAATTTATAGTGTAATTTTAAAATCTTCCGATTTAATTGAATTGATTATTCTTATCTTGTTTTGCTACGAGGTGAGGTTCAATCTATTTATAATTTTAATGTTCACATAAATTAAAACTACTTTGATATGAAAAGATATTTATTTACAATACTTATCATCATTAGCACTACACTTTTTTCTTATGGTGGTGCTGGAATTTTTGAATATTATATTGGAATTAATGATAATGGAAGTACAAATACTTATGGTACGAATGTTTCAGGTTTTGGTGGCAATATCGCTACTGTAAACATGGCTTCCTATAGTCTAAGTATTGCCTTCACAGGATGTAAAGTATTCGAGGATGGAGGAGACGATGCTAATGCAGCGAGAATGTATTACAGGGTTTACAAAAATGGCTCGACAAGTACTTTTTCTTCCAGAAATTTGCCACAATTAGGTTCACAATCTGGTAACAATACAGAATGGAATTCAGGAAGTTCAATTAATCTACTTTCAGGAGTTACAACAATTGGAACCTACGTAGTAGAAATATATTACGAAGTAGATATTTCTGCTAATGGTGGGGGTGGTTTTCAGGTATTTTCTCCGAATCAAGGTTCTAGCTACTCCGCAACTTTTGAAGTCACTTCAGCTTACCCTGTAACCTTTACTCATTTTTCTACTGAAAACACTGG
>JBGCES010000168.1:0-2067 GCA_045106545.1 Saprospiraceae bacterium | reverse complement strand
GCGATGCCAATAATATCCTTAACGTGGGGTACTACTCCGCACCTTATCCCATTGAAATGATTGCTCAAGATCCTGTTATTCCTGTTATTAATGATGTTAACTACGATGGTGAATTTCTAACCGTAGCCTGCACCGCTGATGGTTATCCGTTAGGCGTTTTACAGGTCGTATCTGGCGCTGGACAGATTATACACATGACTCCACCAACCCCCATCCAGCAAATTGTTATTCCGGTTCAGTTAGCCGATACGGTTAGTTATTCGATTAAAATAAAAGTCTGTATTGACAACTACGATCTCACTCAGTTCGGAGATTGGAGCGATTCCGTCAATTTAATTACCCAAGCCCCCCGCGTAGAAAGTGTAGGCTACGAAAAAAACGATTCCAACGAATGGAAATTACAAACGATATTTCAGAAAACGGGTTATGCGGCTGATTATGAAGTGAGTATTTATTTGGATGACCTGCTCGTAGAGATTCCCGACGAGGCAATAGGAATGTCAATAATATCAGGGTTAGATATAGTAGAGTGCGTCATTATCTATCCGTTAGATGCAACTAAAGTGTATCAGCTACGAATTAGAGGAATAAACAGATATAATAGAACATTGATTGGTCCCTATTCGGAGGCAATCGAGTTAATTACGGCTGCACCAGTCATTACCACCGTTAGGTATGATGACTATAATGAAATGTTGGGTGTAGCATGGAAGCCATGTTTACAATCTACCATTACGGGTTATCAAGTCATTCTTTATGAGAATGGTTCTAGTGATTCGTTGCATGCTGCAACGAATGATAGTACTGAATTCTACGCTTCATTAAAAAAAGATGAGGAATACACAGTGACGGTAAAAGCGATTAGTAACAAAGCGACTGGACCTCAAAGCAGTAGTGTAAATCCAGTTGATACGGAGGCTGTATTTAATGTCCTTCTTAGTTATGACGATTTAATGATCAGGCGAAGTGATACTAAGCGAAACACTAATTTCCAGTTGCAATTACAACAGTTATTTAAAGCCCCGCCGTCCGATTTAACAATTTTAGCTAATCCTAACGATCCTAAATCCCCTTTTGTATTAACTCAAACTGATGGTGCATATTTTGAATACTATTTAGATGTGGGAGAAAATAGTAATGTTTGGGAAAATCCAGTAGATAATGAAAAAATCCGAGGAGCGTTACAAACTAATTATATCGATTTCCTAACCACACTAGAGCAAGTATCTGGTGGGCTAGTTCCTGGAACAATTCCTTATCTTCAACAAATTATTGGGCGTGGTTTTCAGCTTACTTTTGACGAATCACTCTATTACGCCTATGGTTTTGATGCGAATAATCGCTATTGTGATTTACGAGCAGGAATGCGCGTGCGAATCGATTATGAGCAATATCAGTTTGCGGGACCTAATTCGAGTGAATTGCAGAACGGCATGGTAGGAAATGGAACAAGTTACTACGACATCAATGCCTATCTCTCCAATGAAGATCCGACTACACAGGTACTTAATCTCGGTTTTGATGCATTTTTATCTCAATTAAATTTTACAATTCCTGAATTACGTGGAGGTGGAGCAGGTATGTTAGATACTTACTTTGCAAGTATGCGTAAGCCATATTTACGTATTTTCTATCCCCAAAATTTTGGGACGCCCAACGGGGCAGGCGAAGCTAATGCCCTTAAAAATATCGCGTTGGTAGCCGCCAATACTTTCACTCAAATGGAAAATGCGACTCAACTATTTATCACAAGTGGTGTAGCTGCTTTTCCTCCAGATGTGGAAGTAATGTACTTTCGGGGACGTGTGGCAATCATCCCTGAAATTCAGGTTAATGTCAATCAGCAATCTTTATATGTTCCAGTAGGCACTACCTTAAGGCAACTATTGCAGCGATTCATCAATCTCCCATCTAGACACGCAGGACCCAAAATCTACCTTAATTTTACTTTTACTCGTGGTACGGAGAACGTAGCATTGCAAGGTGAAACAGAGCTGGTACTCCCCCATAATTTAGCCTTAAATCTTAACAATCTTTTTCAAGATACTTATCTATCCATAAATCAAC
>JBGCES010000167.1:0-1650 GCA_045106545.1 Saprospiraceae bacterium | reverse complement strand
CTTTTTTTTTTTTTTCTACTCACGCGCCACTTTCCAGAAAGAATTACTTTCGGTTTCCAGCAAATCCAAGTTGCGACTGCATACACCAAATTCGTCATTGTTTAGGTAGTAGGTTACACTCGAACCATCCAATTTTTCGGTCACAAAGCACATCTCACCCGCATATTTTTCTAATAAATTTGCTAATACTTGCACCCGCGTTTCCTCCGTTTTAGGAATAAAAGAAGGGAAATTTCCTTTCATCGTTCCAGCTAACTGCGCAGGAATGGGCGGCTCGTATTTAGTGATATTTAGAATCTCCGTGACATCCAAATCTTCTTCGATTGGCGTTCCCACAGGTAGAATACTCAACGGGAAACAAATTCCCTGTGAGATTTGACCACGCAGACGAATCGTTTTAATTCGATTGGTACGTTGGCGGATCGGTTCAAATTCGGGACGTGGCGGCAGGACGCTATCAATTTCGATATAAACGCACAAATCGCCGACTTGAAATTCGTCTTTACGCACTACCAATTGCCAACCCAGTACCGTAGCACGCACGATGGCGTCGGCATTCGGGATGGGAGCTAAAGCTTTGATGCGTTGGATAGAAGCTAATTTTCGCATGAATGTTTCGGGTTTTAATTGGTTGGATGTTGGATTGGGGATATTGGAAATTGGAAAAGTATCCGCTTTACCAGAAATAGCCTACAAACAAACCAGTGAAAAATAAACACGATTATTCATACAAAAAAAGAAGGGGTAAAAGTTCCGTTAAGAAAAGAGAAAGTCAGATTAGTTGAAAGTTAATAAGCTGATGACTTGGAGTGATCAGCTTATTCTAAACATAAAACAAACCGCGTACTCAGCGTCTGTCTGCATCAAAAATCACTTAAATATTTGATACACCACCAAACTACCCAAATACGCCAGTCCCGTCATAAATGTAAACTGAATAATCGGCCATTTCCAACTCTTCGTTTCGCGTTTCACTACTGCCAACGTACTCATACATTGCATCGCAAATACGTAAAAAATCAAGAGTGAAAGCGAGGTCGCAAAACCGTAAACCTTTTCACCAGTTCGTGGATCGGTTTCTCTAGCCAAGCGGTCGCGGATCGAATATTCATCTTCTACACTACCAATGCTGTAAATGGTCGCCATCGTGCCGACAAAGACTTCGCGGGCAGCGAAAGAGGTAATCAACGCGATGCCAATTTTCCAATCAAAACCTAATGGACGAATGGCAGGTTCGATAAATTTGCCGATGTGACCGGCATAGGATTGCTCAATTTGGTAAGCGGCGATTAGATCTTCTGTTCCTTGTTCATCAAGTTGCTGGGTAACGGCGAGTTCTGTGGCTTGTTGCTCGGCGAGTTGCATTTTTTCTGTTGGTCCGTAAGTAGAAAGTATCCAGAGAATGACGGAAATAATCATAATAATCTTCCCCGCTTCGACGGTAAAGGTTTTTACTTTTTCAAAAACGGTCAACCAGACATTTCTAAAAACGGGCGGGCGATAAACGGGCAATTCTAGCAATAAAAAACTACTTTCTTCCGATTTTAATATCTTTTTAAATACCCAAGCGGCGAGTAGCGCAGCGACGATTCCTAATAAATATAAACCCATAAACGCGATGCCTTGCGCATTAAAAATACCACCGACAGT
>JBGCES010000166.1:0-7491 GCA_045106545.1 Saprospiraceae bacterium | reverse complement strand
TCAACTCTAAAAATAACTCATATTCCTCCGCTTTTAATAACGAAATATCATCTACCTTTTCCTTCTCCGTTTCCACTAAATCCACGTATTTCTCTAACGTCTTTTTATCCATCAAAAACACCTCCGTTTGTGGAAAAAATTGTCGTAGTTTACTCAACTGTAGCAAACCCGCTAATGAAATATCACCCCAAAAATAAACCATTTTTTGGAGCAACCACGGCAGTTTGTTTAATTGAATTAATAAATTCGTTGCACCGTAAATTGCTAAACTATCCACTTGTTGCGGGAAGCGTAGCCAATTCATTTTATCGGTAATGATAAAGATCGTTTTGGCATTGATACTTAATGTCTTTGCACTGCTTAATGGTAAAGCGAGTTGGGTAATTTGATTAGGGAAATTAGTAAAAATGTCTTTATCCAAACTGCGCATTTCTACCAATACTTCATCTGTTTTTAAACCAAAATGTTTCGTAAAAATATCGCTTTCTCGTTTAGCAGAAGCGGGTAAAACATGATTTAATAATTCCGTTAGAATCTGCTGGTTTTCTTCAATAAAAATGGCAGGAACGTCAATTGGTAAGGCACGACTATATGCGTTCGGTAAAGGATTTTTTTGAAAAAAGATAATAACTTTCAGCAAGTTTTCCCAGTCCGTTAAATCTTTTAAAACTTCCATCAAATGCTCCTCCATCCACGCCATTAAAGCAGGAACTTGCCGCTGTGTCAATTGCACCGCTTTGCGAAATTTTAAAAACTCTTCTTCTTTTTCAATGAATTTTAAATAGTCTTCTACATGCGCAAAAAAGATATGATCGGGCATGGAAATATTCCCCGCATGACGCGTATTGACTTGTTTTAGTTCAACGGTATAACCGTAACCCAATTTCTTTTTTTCGCCTTCCAACAACCGCCGCAATTGTGGAAATAATTCTTCTAATGGCGTATTCGCTTTCCCTTTATTCCCTTTGATTGCTAACGGAAAAAATCGTTCTCTGCGTAGTATAGCACGGAGAAAATTATGGTACTGCCGTTTGGCTTTGCGTTTTATTTCGCTTGGTGTGATCATATCTGGAGGACAGACATTCCTGTCTGTCAAAATGCGTAGTTTACGATACGATTATTGAAAAAATTGAATATTACTTACTCTCCATCCGCCGACAAAACTGGTCTCAAAAATGATCTTTCGTAACTAATGATACAGCGGGTTTTGGTAGCATATTCATAAGCCGCTTGACAGCGTGCATCTTGCATACTCTCCGTCCGATATTTTTCGTAAGCCGCCAAAGACGGAAAACTAAACAAGGCGACAGCGACATTATTCGCACTTTCGTGCGGTAGAAAATAGCCGTGGTGCGTACCGCCAAATTCGTTGACTAGGGGAATCCATAATTTAGCGTAGTGTTCAAATTCAGCGACTTGATAAGGATCAATGAGGTAGTTGACGTAGCAGGTTATCATACGGTTGATTTTTTATTTTTGCAGGTGGTCGCGCCTCTGCTCGGTTATTCGAACTATCGTAGTTTTAATAGTATTTCTGCCTTGTATTTTTTCTGTGTATTCCGCTTAATTTTTTCGTAAGAAAAAATCCTCCGCGATCCAAATTGAGTGCGTGTTGAAACAGAAAACTCCGCGCCTCTGCGAACTCCGCGTTCCATAAAAATATGGGGTTGAACAGCTTAGCTTTAGACAGGCAAGAATGCCTGTCCTCCATTATTCCCGAAACGCCAGTTTCTTTTCCGCATAAACTTCCATCGGTAAATCAAACACCTGTGATTCTTTTTTTGCTTTGTTTTGCACAAAATGCACCGCCCGAATATACGGCTCGGCGAGGTTGATTTTATCCAGTGGTGTGATAACCATCAATTGTAAATTGAGATGTTTGAAAAGCTCCATTGCATAGACCGCATTTTCGGGATCGACTTTACTAAATGCTTCATCCACCACGGCAAAACGGAAGGATTTTTTATCCGCATTGCGGTTACGAATTCCGAATTGATAAGCAATCGCTGAGGCTAAAATGGTATAGGCTAATTTCGCTTTTTCACCTCCCGACAGACTTTGACTATCCACGTAATATTGGCGTTGTTCGTCGCCGTCGCGGTAGCGTTCGATTGCAGCAAATTCGAGCCAATTACGCACGTCCGTTACTTTGCGTCGCCAGCTTTCATTGTCCGATAATTGGTCAATAATTTTACGAATGCGTTGAAAACTGACTTCCAATGCTGCGCCATCACCTTGAATTAGCGCAGCGGGATCGGGCATTGCGTCGCGCAGCATTTCCTTAAATTCGCGGATGGAAACATCGCGTGATTTGTGAATGTCGAGTTGAATATAAGTCAGCGGTTTGCTATTGAAGTCAATATCGCGGAGCGAATCGTTAATTTGTTCGATGCTTTCTAAAATCTGTACTTCCTTGTTTTCGAGCGAAGTTTTGAAGTTGGCAATATCAAAAATCAAGCGTTCGTTGAGCCAATCTTTAAAGCGCGTTTCGTATTTGGGTAAGTCCTCACGGCGAATTTTATTATACAAGTTTTCAAACTCGCTGAGGTATTTAAAATCGGGATGCAGATTAATCGTATCCACTGTCCAACTCGGATATTTTTCCATCACTTCAGGCGCGGGCGTGATAAATTGCTGCATCGAAAGCGTCAATTTGCGTTCGGCGCGACCACGAGCGCGACTTTGTTCTTCCTTCTCGGCACTAATTTCGCGCGACAGGCGATTTTCAATTTTTGCAATCGTCGAAATCATTAATTTTTCGTCCGCAAAACGTTCTTCCAACATTTTGCGATAACCACTACTAACGTTCGTTTCTGTCCCTTTTAATAAGTCGTTTGCTTCCGCTAAATCGCGTTCGTAATTATCCAAGCGGCTTTGTAGCTTTCCGCGTTGTTCACTTAATTTATCGCGGCGATCTTCTGCATCGCGGAACTGATTTTTAACTTGCTGTAACTGATTTTCGAGTTCTTGCAGTTGATTAGAACTGTTCAGCAGTTTTTCTTTTTCTAATTCAAATTGCTGAATTTGCT
Source organism: Saprospiraceae bacterium (assembly GCA_045106545.1). Classification (GTDB taxonomy): domain Bacteria; phylum Bacteroidota; class Bacteroidia; order Chitinophagales; family Saprospiraceae; genus JBGCES01. The sequence continues at coordinate 4,462 of JBGCES010000166.1, read as the reverse complement.
TATCGGCACTTTTCCAATCGACTTCCGTAAATTGTTCATAATTTGAGATACGCGTCCACCAATCGCGCTCTTTGCTGAGGCGGTTGCGGCGGTCGAGATTCGTTTTAATCGTTGCCGAAAATTCGTCCATTTCTGCACGAACAGCTTTCATTTCTTGCTGCTTTTGCAGAACGGTGGCGCGATTGTCCCAGCCTAAAATGGGTTGCAATCGTGGCAGATCGTCCCGACTGATTTGCTGTTGCTGACGGAGTAAACCACGGTCATTAACACTTTGCGCATTTTCCATGATCCGTAAGTGTCCGCTGACACAAGCGTAGTTGAATTCGTGGCGCAGCGTTTGTTCCAACCACGATTTTAAGGGATGATTTTCTAAAATTTCAACTTTATTTAAAAGGCTATTTTTAGCTAATTTCTGCTTGTTTTCTATGGCTAACGCTTTAACAAAACGCAGATTGATCTTACCATTCAATTTAGTTTGATTCACGTATTGCATCGCCGTTTCTTCGTGCTCAACGGGAATCAGAATCGACAATGCCAACGGGCGTAAAACTTCTTCAACGGGTAATTCCCAATTTTCTTCACCTTTTTTAATTTTCAATAATTCGGCAGCGAATGGCAATTGTTTTTCACTCAAATCCAGCTTCTTCATCAAGCTTTCGCGAATGCGAATTTGCTCAACGGGAATGCGATTTTTGCGTTGTAGAAGTGATTGGAGTTGCGTTTCTAGTTCATTATGCGCCGCGCGTTTTTTATCTAACTGAATTTGTAAATCTACTTCGGCAGCGCGCAATTCCTCGCGTTGCTGTTGCAAATCACCAATTTGTTTTTGACTTTTTTCGAGCGTTCGATAAAATGCCTTTTCGTTGGGATTGGCTTTTAAATCCAATTTATCCGCCGTCAAATTATAGCGGTGAGCAGTTGTCTTACGGCGATCTCGTTCGCGTTGGGTATCGCTGATTTGTTTATCCAGATTTTGAATTTGCTCGTGCATTTCGTTGTTACGAATAGCAATTTGTAAATCTGTTCGCTGATCCGAGAATCCTTCTAACTCTTGCCGCAAGGCTTGCATTTGATTTGCCTTTTTTGCGACATCCGCCTGTAGCGATTGCATGGCATCGGTCAGCAAATCGCGACGTTGTTCGGCAAAGTAAGGCGCGATGCTATTTTGCAATTTTTCCAAACCGCGCACTTCGCGTTCTAAGTTTTGGAACAACTCACCCGTTTCTACAATTGGCTGCAATAAGCGCATTTGTTCCCGCGCTTTTTCGATGCTTTGGTGCGCACTCAATAAATTATCGTAGTGTTCACGTAGCTCCACAAATTCGGTTTCCGCATCGTGTTCTTCCAGCATATTGGTACGGATAAATTCGTTGAGATTACCCAATACTTTGATGCCCACTGTCTGTGCGAAGAGCGATAATGCTTTTTCCGATTTCAAACCAAACTTGCGCGAGAACGTCTGTTGATATTTGGTAAATGAATCAAATTCCTCCGCTTTGGTACTCTTTTTTAATCGCCGTTTCCATACGCCGCCCGTGTCCATCGGCGTAAAATCTTTTTGTACCGACAATGCCGTTGGTGCAATAAAATACGCCTTTTTTAAATCATTATTAGAAAACCAACGTACTTGCGCTAAGGTCAAATATTCGCGCGTCACCGCATTATAAAACACCCCTAACAGAATCGAGTAATCGTCTTTCGTCCGTAAATATTTCGTTTTCGCTGCTAATCCACTTTCGCTCTGCACGGTCACGTAAGCCCCGCGCGTATAAGTTTTTTCGCTGCGTTCGCGCTTACTTTTCGCGCCCGATGATTGATTGTAATGTCGCTTGACGGGCGGGACGAGCAAGGTGATGATCGCATCTACTAAAGTCGTTTTTCCTGAACCGTTTGCGCCCGTCAATAAGGAGTTGTCGCCTTTGGGTTCAAGTCGCCAGATTTTTTTATCAAATGTTCCCCAATTGAGAATTTCGGAGTATTGGAGGCGGTAGCCGGGATGGGTTTCTTTATTTTTAACCATGAATTTTCTGTTGCAAGTTTAATCAAGTAAACAATGTAAAATTCAAAATGTAAAACCGCAAAATATAAAAGTAGAGCGGCATTCACTTTCAACGTGTAAAATTAACGAGTTACTTCTTACTGACCTTTGTGTTTAGGAACGCCGAAATAATTAACTGTTAATTGAGCTAATTATTAACTATTTTTCTCCTTTCAGTTTTGCTCTAATTTCTTCCAATTTCTCGTTATTAATTTTCGCTTTCACAATCCGCATTACCTCGTAGGTTTTCGTTTTTTCATCGTGCGCGCGTACTTGTGCTTCTTTCAGAAAACCAAGATTGACAACGCTATTAATATAAGTGTCAAAGCGGTCGAGTAATTTGACTTTATCCGCCTTATCGGCGAAAAAGAGTTCGATGCGTTCTTTGAGTTCGACGTTGGTGATGAAGAGTTTGCGGTTATCGGTATTTTGTACATCAAATTCTTCGATGGCTTCGCGCAAAATGACTAGTAATAAAGTGACTTCGTAAGTCAGCGGCATGCGGCGCATCAGGCGTGGCACTTTACTACCTTCCATCTCGTCGGGCTGACTGAGGTAGGCAAAACCGTCTTGTTCGTTGAGGTGTAACTCAATGCCAATGGTAGCAAAATATGAACGAATTTGATGTTGAAAACTGAGTAGCTCTTGCCACACGCGGCGGTCTTCGTCGTAGATGACGGATTGGAATAATTTGACGATAATCGGGGCGTAGGCGGGGATAGTGGTGGTTGTTTCCTCAGACAAAGTGTTATAGTTTTTAAATTGATAAATCAGATTAAAATTACGAAAAGTTACTCAATTATTCCCGCCGAAAAACAATCTCTGGCAACCGAATCTCTTTTGCCTGCGCCGTTTCTTCTGCTTCAATTTGCCACGGAATCATCGCCGCGACGCTAGTATCAATCGTATGAATTGTGGAAGTAGAGGCAATGGAAAAATAGGTGATAATTTCTTCCAATCCATTTTGAATCGGGTGAATTTTTACAACTTCTGCCAAACTGATTTGCGCGCTCTTTTTCAATAAACTGGCAATATTTTCTTCCAGTAATTGACGATCCATTTCGAAACCATCAAACATAGGCGCGAGGTTGGCATTATCCAACTGCGTACTGCCAATTTCAGTGGGTTGATTCGTGAAATTGGCGACTTGTTTGGGTTCGCCAAGTGGACGGTCGAGCGAGAGGTCGATGTTCGGTAAATCGTCGATGTAAATGAAAGCGCGTTTGCCGCTGAATTTGCCTACTTTTTGGACGGCTAGATTCTTTATATCATCAATCACATCGCGCGCCACGCGGCGTTCGGCAAAGTTGCTTTCGCTGAGAATGCGACTGAGTTTATCGGCGAGCAAGTGATTGCTATTGATAACTTTTTGTCCTGCGTTGTGGAGGAAGATTTTGATTTTTCTAAGAAAATTATCCGCTAAATCTATGTCGCGTTCTTTCAGCAGATCGTAAGTGTAGCGAATCATTTCCATCAATTCGTCTTGCTTATTGTCGGCAATTAAAAATTGCCAAAAGGCGTAAAAACTGCGCCCTTGATCCGACTGCTTCAACTCCTCGGAAGCATCCAAAGCGTAACCCAAAATCTGTCCGCGATGCACATCTGCCTTTGTTTGTTGGCGATAAATATTTAGGCTGATGTCTTTGAAGTTTTGCTCTACTTCTTTAAAATCGGCAATTAATTCCCTCGCCGTTTTGGTTACATTATAAAAGCGTTCCTTTATTTGTGTGTCGTTGTAAGTGCTGACGACGCCCGCTTTCTTTATCGCTTTAATTTCGGCATTAATTGCCTTGCGTTGCTTTTCTAATTCCTTGATTTTGCGCTTTGGATCGGCGGAAGTATTGTCAATTAAATCTTTCAATTGTCGATAGATACTCAAAAAACGCGATTCCGTACCAACGAATTCGCGCGCTTGTAAGGTTTCCATCCATTGAAAAGCCTTTTCGGTATGTGTAGTTAATTCCAAAACGGGTTCGCCCGTATCATCGGGATAGCGGCGGAGATAGCGATTTTCTTCGCTACACCATTGGGTAATATAATTACGAGCGAGTTGTAACGAGTCGCTACCTTCGATGTCGATGACATCACGGTCATCTAATGCTTCGATGTAATCAGCGAGATGGTTAATGGTTTCGTAGGCGGGAACGACAATGCGGTTTTGCGCTTTAAATTCTTGGTGCAGAAAGCTGATGACAAGTGGTGCGGAACGAGCGCGGAGTAATTTGACGGTGGGTGAAAAGGAAATTAAGCGACGGATTTCTTGATGTTGCATTGACGTTTTCTCTTTAAAATAATATTTCATAAAGATATGCCAGATTTTGGAAATCTGGCATATCTGATTTCAATTAAAAACTAAATCCTAACGAAAACTGCAACGAAAAATTAGTATCCTCATCCTCGCGCGCAATAAAGCTACCATCCGCA
>JBGCES010000165.1:0-4006 GCA_045106545.1 Saprospiraceae bacterium | reverse complement strand
TACTCAAGCTGGACAGTGTATAGTTTTTCTCAGTTTACTTCCTTTGGGCGTGAGATCGCTTCGCTAAGTGTCGTTTGAAAGAAGGAGAATTGTTGATACGCCGCCTGCCCCGACGCTTGTCTCGGGGACTGATTTCAAGCGAAAAATGAGAGAAATTTGACCTGTCCAGATGAGGAAGTTATTTTTTGACCGTTACTAAGTGTTAATAAAGGATTAATCTTTAAGCTAAAGAGGCTACTCCAGATAAATTTGGGTAGCCTCTTTATTATTTTATATAGGTAAAACCAAAACGAATATCGCCATTTGCTCAACATTCACAATATAAATCTATAACATTATTATTTACACAACTCACATTTGTACGTATAATCCCGTAGTTCCAAAATACGGAAAACACGTATAGGTGAATCCAAACCCTCGCCTTACCTTTGTCATGACCTCCCACGGAAAGTAGTTCTACTTCTTTTTAAACAGGCATACAAAGTTTACTCTTTCCTTCTGACATTCACTCATTTCTCCTCCCCCTTCAAGAATTGTGAGCCGTCATTTTATTTTCTCGCTAGAAGATCTGTAAAAGTTCTCAATTAGTATCCGCCTTACTATCTATGCTATTTTGCATAGTAGTTTCTTGGTATTCATTTTCTTTTTGATCAGGAATAATCAACATTTCTATCTATTGAAAATAAAAACAGCTTACCAAACGAATAATATTATTTTATTCACATTTTGACTAAAGAATAAGCCGGATCCCCTAATACACATAATTTTCATTCAACAACAAATTTCTAATTAACTTAAAAATCTCTAATTCATGAAAAAATTTGGATTACTAGCCTTCGCATTAACGTTTTCCGGCTTCTTAATGGCACAAACTCACGCTAGTAGTGTTATTCAGGATGGTAGTGAAAACCTTTCCAATGTTACACAAGTAGGTCGCGCTAGTGCTGTAGAAATGGTACAAACAGGTGACTTAAACGTATCTAACATTTCACAAAATGGTATTGGTAACGCTGCATCTGCGCTTTTGACAGGTAGCGAAAACGACGTAATGATTGACCAAGTTGGTACTGGTCACTTAGGTGAAAACATCACCGATGGAAGCAACAACGTTTCTACTATCAGTCAAGTAGATGGTGACGGCAACCAAGCGCGTCAGGAAGTTTCTGGTGATGCTAACGTCACTAACGTTATCCAGAAAGGTAACGGTAACTCTTCTATCCAACTACAAACTGGTGTAGGTTCTAACACCATGGACTTAGGTCAACGTGGAAACGATAACTCTTCTGTAGCTGCTCAAGATGGTGAAAACATCAATGCTTTTTCTAAGCAAATCGGTGATAATAACAGCATCACTTCTGAGCAAGTAGGTACTTCTAATAACTTAGGTATCTTCCAAGAAGGTAATGGTAACACTTTGACAGCTACACAAACTGGTGATAACAACATCGCTGGTGCAGAAGGTGACCCTCAGCTGAGCTCAACTGGTAACGACAACACGATTTTCTTGATTCAGAATGGTAATTCTAACGCTTCTTCTGTTATTCAAGTAGGTGACAACAACTCTGGTCGTAACACTCAAGATGGTAATCAGCATAGCTCTACTATCTTACAGACTGGTAACAGCAACACTGCAGTTACTACTCAATCTAATCAGTAAAATAATGATGATTGAATTGTTTAACTGTTGAAAGCAGTAAAACAAGGATATCGAAAGATATAAAGGTAAGCGATTTACCTTACACTGATTGTGCTATTATTCCCATATTCGGAGTGAAGAAAGCCGGAACACGATTCCGCGCTTTTCTTCACTTACTTTAAAAAGGGGATATTGGCTTTAGGATAACGGATATTGGAAATTGGCTAACCTGCCTTTTTTCAATATCCAATATCCGATAGCCAACATCCTACATAGATCCCTCTGATATGAAACCCATTTTTATCATAGTCCTTTGCATGTTTAGCTTGATGCCACTTTGGTCGCAGCAAAATACAAGTGATCCCATCCTGGATTTACAACAACAAGACATTCTTGGAAATGGTAACGATGCCTATATTCAACAAATTGGGAATGGTAATAATGCAGAAATCAATCAGTTACAGCGCGGAGATCGGCTACTAAATAATGCAGCAATTATTCAGGAAGGTGATAATAACTCCGCTACCGTCGCTCAACGTGGCAAAGGAAATCAAGCCCTCGTTATCCAGTCAGGTAATAATAATTCTTATGACTTATTATTAACTGGACGTAGAAATAACATATATGTATCGCAACAAGGTGACGGTAACTCTATTTTGCAAAGACTTCGCGGGTTCGTTGGCGTAGATGTAGAGTTTATTCAGGTTGGAAACAACAACTCAATCACTCAAGATCTAAATGGAGTCAGCGACCAAGCGTTTCAGATTACTCAACGTGGTAATGGTTTACAATTGCAAATTACCGTTGACGGTAACTAACAATAGCAACTATAGCACTACGAGAGAAGCATACTTGCAAGTGGGAATAAGTACAACATGAACAATTTTTTTTACATCACTTTTTTTCTAATCAGCTATCTACCGATTTGTATAGCGCAATCAGCGAATGAGCCTTACGCTGCGCAGATTGATTTGACCTGGAAGGATGGTGATGCAATCGTGGAAGGACGTTTCTTCAACTCGACGAAGCAAGCTGAACAACTTACTTATCAGCTAAAGCTACAACGAAAAAGCAAAAATGGAAATAACGTCTCCAATCAACAAAGTGGCTCATTTAATATCACCGCTAATGGTGAAAAATTACTTGCGATTACCACTTTTAGCATAACCGAATTAGACTTATACCGCATTTATCTGAAAGTATATAAAAAAGGTAAACTCATCGCAGAAGATGCAATCGTGAACTGGACAGAAGCTAGTGTGACTTTGCAAAAACGCGATCAAGTAGGCAAAGCAGACCCTAATAACCCTGACTTAAATGATGGAGAAATAGACCCCAAACGCCCAAAAATAAATCCTAAACAACCACAAAATACTGACCCACAGGCACTCTCACGAGAAGCCAGAGTCAAAGCGCGAATCGAGGAAGCAAAGCAAAAAGCAGCGGATGCAATGGCTACCGCCCGAGCGAAACGCGAACAAATATTGAACAATAATACCCCTTCCTTACCTTCCCCTTCTACTGTAAATCCCCCCGCACAAAACACCCCAACACCTCCTACTAAAGAAACACCTACCCTTACCCCCCAATCTCCCTCTCCTAATCGTCTTCCCGATTTAGAAATCGATGGTTTGATCATTGATGAAACACGTACTAAAGTAGGTCGTGATTATTACGAAATATTCTATAATCAATGGGAAGCACCAGCAGCAGCAAAGAATTATACCATAAGAATTAAGGAATTGCCCAGTCAGGGAAGAGGAGCTCAGATTCAGGTATTGGTCAATGATGAATTGTTAATTCAGCGTTTTATGCAACCTCGACAAGACATCATCGAAGAACTGGCTAATCGTTCAGTTTCGGCTTTAGCCAATTGGTTAGTCCAAAATGCGAAGCAAGAAAAGAACATTGCTGATGAAGGAATATATTAATAACCTTAGAAGAGAGAAGACAGCCGATTTCATTGACAGAACACAGACAGCAAAGTCATTTTTCCACTGAAAGTAAAATTTACTAATCTAAACTGTCTGTTTTCTGTCCTCTGACAGTCCCGAAGCATTTCGGGACGATCTGACTTCTAAAAATAATAGCATAAATATGAAACCCATTTACAAAACATTCATCTGCCTTGCGATTGGTTTGATCGGTTGGAATGCGTCCGCAACGGCGCAGGATTTTGTGTATAAACCAACCAATCCCGCTTTCGGTGGAGATACCTTTAATTACAACTGGTTGCTCAGCAGCGCAGAAGCTCAGAATTCCATTGACGATCCTGATTTCGTAGCTCGCAATTCGGGCAGTACGCTGGATGATTTTGCCGAAAGTCTTAACCGCAATCTGCTTAGTCAGTTATCTCGCACCTTGGTGAGT
>JBGCES010000164.1:0-17244 GCA_045106545.1 Saprospiraceae bacterium | reverse complement strand
CTGGGAGAAAATAAAACCGTTTGGTTCACCACAACTCACCGAACATTAATACACGAAGGTGAAAGATCCCATTATAATTATGAATTTTCTTTTTGGTCGAAAACAGTAGATGAGCTACCGAAGCCTTTTGATTTAAGTCGTAATGGTGGCAAAGCAACCATTCAGGAAAAGAGATATTTCTTCATCCATCGTACTCGCGAAGGCTATTGGTATGTAGATATCGAAAATCAGCTAAATTTGTTCAATCATACTGGAGAATGGCTTTGTAATTACTCTGATTTGGGGCAATTTCCGCGTACTGATATTAGGAATAGCTATGAAGGAAATGACTATTTGTGGCTTGCTTCTCCGATTGGGCTATTTAAAACAAGTGTAAAAACTAACCCTTTCGAGTTTATTCATGGTAGTAGCGAAGGGTATTCCGACTGTAGAGGTATTACAGAGGACGAGGAAGGAAATATTTATTTTTTTAACAGAGGGATTCACAAATGGAATCCTAAAAAGCTTCAAACAGAAAAGTTGACGAATCTTGGTGCTAATGCACTAATATATCATGATAATAATCTTTGGGCGAGCCGTTACTCTAATCATGAGTTTGGATTTGAATTTGATCTGAATACAAAAACAAAATCATTTTATCGTTCACCTATCGCAACTTCTGCTTATACGTTGTTGAAAACTAAAAATACTCATCAATACTTAGTTGGATTGACGAAAGGGATTTGTTATATCGACTTACAAGAAAATAAGACCATACCTTTTGAGCAATATAATGATTTTGATCTTTTAAAGACAAGTATTGTTAATCATCTTTATCAAAACGCTCAGGGTATTTGGATAGCCAGCAGAGATGGTGTTTTCTTGCTATCGGAAAAGGATGGGATTATTCGACATTATAGTGTTGATTCCAAAGATTTGCCATTCAACCATATTCGTCATATCCACGAAGATGCAGCAGGAATTTTTTGGTTGGCGACTAAAGGAGGAGGGCTAATAAAATGGATGCCTGCAATCAATGATTTCGAAAAATCAAAATGGCAGCAGTGGACAAAGAAAGAAAACTTGACTAATGATTTCATCTACGCAGTTTATGAAGATGACTATCAGCGATTATGGTTGCCTAGTGATAAAGGCTTGATGTGCATGGATAAAGAGACCGCAAATATTAGGGCTTTCTCTGTAAGTGAGGGACTACCGCACCATGAATTTAATAATACTTCCCATTATCAAGCTAAGGACGGGGCATTATATTTTGGTGGTTTGGGAGGGTTGATAACTTTTCACCCAAGTGATTTTAAAGATTTATTTACTAACCAAGTCCCGTTGGCATTGACGGAGGTTTCTTTGTGGGAGGAAGGAGTAGATCAGCTGATAGACAAAACGAAAGTTAGCCAGCAAACCAAGGAAATAAATATCTATCCTTCAGAAAAGTTTTTGAAGGTACACTTTGCACTCTTAGACTATGCTGATATACAGCAACACAATTACGCCTACAAAATTGAGGGATATTCTAATAATTGGAATTACATTAAAGAAAATAACCTACGGATTCCTACTTTGCCTTACGGTAATTATACTTTAAAAATAAAGGGAAAAAATGCACAAAAGAGTTGGTCAGACAACGAAATGTCTATCAAATTGAATGTATTTAAACCTTTTTATCTGAAATGGTGGTTTATACTGTCTTTGGTGTTACTACTAATTGCCCTAATTATATTGATGTTTAAACGGCGGGTAACTCAATTGCAAAAAGATCAACAAAGACTAGAAGATGAAGTAGAAAAACGAACACTTACCATCAAGCAGCAAACGGAAGATCTAAAGCAACTGGATATTGCAAAAAGTCGCTTTTTTTCTAACCTAACCCACGAATTTCGTACTCCACTTACGCTGATTATCGGACCAGTAGAACAATTGCTGGCGGGATACGCTCAAACGGCTACTGCTCAGAAATTAAAAATTGTGCTCAGAAATGCCAATCAGCTATTGGATCTGGTTAACCAAATGTTAACGCTCACCAAAATGGAAGATGGTCAGATGAAGATTGATGTTGAGCATAGCGATATTATATATCATACCGCCAGATTAACAAAAGACTTCAAGCCATTAGCTGCGGAGAAAAGGCAAAAATTAATATTTAATGCGGAGGTGAAGCAATGGGAAACTTATTTTGATAGCCACAAGTGGAATCGAATCGTTTATAATCTTATTGCTAATGCTATAAAATTTACTTTAATAGGGGGAGAGATAACCGTTGGTTTGAACCAGAAAAAAGTTGCGGGAGAAGCCCTAATTGAATTGGTGGTAAAGGATAATGGAATAGGTATAGAAGAAAAACAGTTGAATCACATTTTTGACCGTTTCTATCAAGGGGATAGCTCTTCTACTCGCCAAGCGGAGGGTACAGGAATTGGATTGGCTTTGGTAAAAGAATTAGTAGAATTGCAGGGAGGTAATATCTCCATAACTAGTATTTTAGGTAAAGGAACGTCCTTTGTAGTAGAATTGCCAGTAATTTCAAGTGATGCAGTAAAGCCTGCATTAACTCCTACACCCGACCCACTAATCATATCCGCTCCAATATCTTCTAACCTCCTTCTATCTCCACCATCAGACATGGATAGCAAAGACTCAAATAAATTAGACTTGCTGATTATTGAAGATAACAACGAGGTGAGAGCTTTCATTCGTCATTGCTTAGATGAAAACCAATACAATATTACGGAAGCAGTGAATGGAGAAGAAGGAATTCAAAAGGCTCAGGAGTTAATTCCTGATCTAATTATATCGGATGTGATGATGCCGAAAAAAGATGGCTTCGAAGTAGTAAACGCGATTAGAAAAGAAATAGCTACTTCACACATACCAATCATTTTACTAACAGCCAAGACTTCTTTTGAGAGTCAGTTGGAAGGCGTTAGTAGAGGAGCAGATGTCTATCTGACTAAGCCTTTCCGTCCGCAAGAACTTGTTTTGCGAATTCAAAAACTGATTGAAATTCGTCAACTACTTCAGCAGCGATATCAACAGCAGCCAGTTTTAGCTTCTGGAAAAATATTGGAACAGCGAGACGAAGCTAGATTTGAGGAGGAAGATCAATTTATCACGGAACTCAGAGCATTTATTCATGAACATATAAATGCCGATAATCTTAATGGTGATAAAATTGGAAAACATTTTGGCATCAGTCGGGGGCATCTCCATCGCAAAATAAAAGCAATAACCAACCAATCTACGGGCGAATATATCAAATCTGTTCGGCTAGAAAAAGCTTTGGAATTTCTGAAAGAGAAAAAGCTTAATATCTCCGAAATTACCTACCAAACTGGCTTTTCTTCTCCAAGCCACTTTACCAGAGTGTTTAAAAAGGCGTATGGGAAAACGCCTTCCGAAGTATAAGAGTTTATAGAACAGAGTATCTTAGTAATGTAAAAATGAATTATTTGAAGATAAAAGAGGGTATAATTTTTTTTCTCCAACAACCTATAAGTAAGCAATTTACATATATAGTTTTATTAAATGTTACACACAGTCAATTGTTGATTACAAGCGTGATAGCACGGTTAGAGAGTTCTTTTTTAATTTGTTCTTCTTTAAACTCGTCATACCATGAAACACTCTATTTAGGTCTCCCATAGTTTAATAATAGACCTAAAGACAATTGTAAAACTGCTCGACAATTAAATAAGCATTTCCCTTGAACTTGTAACGAAGTATAATAACACTCGGCATCCCCCTCCATATAGTTGTGACTACATCATTTATCTTCGTTTTTTTTGAAAAGAATAACCTTCTCCTTTTAAAATTTTCAACGGTTCCCTAATTCCCTATGGCAATCTCTTATAATCCCACTTCTTACTTTGCCATTCCCAAAACTAAAAATTATCCATACTAATATAGCGACGACAGGTTTAGATAATTCAGCAATTTACTGTTTCTAAGCCTTATCTGTCACTGTTTTTTAGCTGTAGCTAAGATAGGTTGACAGATTTAAGACGTTAGACAATTGATAATCAAACTTCTATCTACTTACTTATTTAAAAGATTAGAATTACATATAAAAATTATTTTTTTATTTAAATATCTGTATTTCAACACTCAATAAATATTAATAAAAGTCTAACGACTTTTTAATGGCGAAGCCATAACTCAAAAAAAACATTATAACACATTAAATTGAATATGTTTTTCTTTAAAAAAAAAGAAACAAGTAAAAAGATAACGCCTATTCCGATAGACATTCATGCCCATCTAATACCAAATATAGATGATGGACCCAAAACTATGTCGGAAGCCCTTGATTTAATCAGAGGTCTAAAAGATTTAGGGTACCATACTTTGACTGCTACTCCTCATGTCTATAGTCAATATTATAATAATTCTACTAAAAGTATTAAAGCGCAATTCATACTATTGAAAAAAGCGGTAGAACACGCTCAAGTGGATGTAAAGTTGCATTGTGCAGCTGAATATTACCTCGAAAAACCATTCAAAAAGCTTTTAGCTACGGGAGCATTATTGACGTTAGGAGATAATCGAGTTTTAGTAGAAACCTCTACTTTGTCTAAGGACAGTAACTTGTTTGAATATATTTTTGATATTCAAATGAAAGGGTTTCAACCGATACTAGCCCATCCAGAAAGATATGGTTATTTAAGTGAAAAGGAATATATTAAACTAGTGGAGCATGGATGCGAATTTCAACTTAACCTGCTATCACTTGCAGGTTATTACGGCGGAACAGCTTTAAAAAGAGCAAAATTGTTGTTAAAGAAAGAGTTAATTCATTTTATTGGAAGTGATGTTCATAACCAACAACAACTGCAAGCACTTAATAAATTTGTACATTCAGGAAAAACAATTAAGTTGCTCCATAAAAAGTCCTTTAATAACCATCAAATCTTCCAAGAACATGGATCTATTATTTAGAAGTAAAGGTATCTTGTTTTTACTTCCTTTTTTTGCATTCTCCTGTGTTGCGCCCAAAGAGCTTACCTATTTCCAAACGGAAGAAGGGCAGGAGTGGCAACAAGTACAAACGATTACCAATGCCATTGAGGTCGTTATTCAACCAGGAGATCAGCTAGTTATCATCGTGAGCAGTTTTGATCCAATGGCAGTAGCTCCTTTCAATAGAGATAATGGCAACTATTCTCGGGATGGAAATGCTGGTGGCTTTGCAAGAAACCGCCAAAATACTTATCGGGTGGATCAGCAAGGAAATATTGATTTTCCAGTAATAGGATCTATGAATCTGAATGAATTAAGTCTAGATGAGGCAGAAGGAATCTTACGTGCCCAAATTAATAACTACGTAAAAGACCCCGTCGTTAGTATTGAGTTTTCATCGCTGGGTGACTGTTCTGGGCGAAGTCGGTAGGAGAGGTATCATTAGTACAACTAAAGATAGACTCTCGATAATTGAAGCAATTGGGCAAGCGGGAGATATTTCAGATTTTGGAAATAGAAGTAATGTTTTATTAATTCGGGAAGAAAATGGTAAAAGAGAAATAGCTCGCCTTAACCTATTGACGGTTGATATTTTTAATTCGCCTTACTATTACCTAAAGCAAAATGATATTATTTACGTAGAGCCTGACCGACGCAAATCGATCAATTTGTCTTCAAATCAAACGAATCGAATTGTTTCTTTAGTAACCAGCGTTACTTCGCTTACCGCTCTATTGATTGCCTTATTTGGAACTTAGATAGTAATAATTCAACGATTGATGAACGATAAATTTGATATTCAATCTTTCTTACTAAGAGTGCTGCGCAACTGGTATTGGGTAGTAATTAGTGTTGCTATTACGCTTGCTGCTGCTTGGGGGTATTTGCTACATACGCCCAATGTTTATAAAATAGACAGTACGCTGCTGATCAAAGAAAGAAAAAATTCGGGTCTGTCCCAAGAGGTTATTATTCAGGAACTAGGTTTCAGAGGTAATCGAAATCTAATTAACGAATTGCAGATATTAAAGTCTCGCTCTATGATGGAACAGGTGGTTGCTGCACTCCAATTGAATATTAGGTACTATACGGAAGAGCGATTTAACACTAAAGAATTTTATCCAGTTGCTCCCATAACACTTAGTTATGTCGAGCCAATCGAAGCTGCTTATGGTAAGCAATTCACCATATTGCCCATTGATACGCTTTCTTTTCAGGTGGTACAAATTAAAGAGGAGGAACAATACGACACCACGCTACATTATTATAATATTCCTTTTTCTCTCCAACATACATCTTATTCGATAACGTATAATTATCCTTTCGATCAAGCGATAGATTTAAATGTTAAAAATCCTCGTCAGCTCGCTCAATCTTATGCCAATCAATTAAGTATTGTACCCATAAAAAAATCAGATGTGCTATCAATTGCGATGACCGACGAAATTCCTCAGCGAGCGATGGATATTATTAACCAACTGGTGAAAGTCTATAATAATAGTATGGTAGAGGATAAGAAAATGGTGGCGGCTAAAACCTTGACTTTTATTGATGATCGTTTAAAATATATCACTGCAGAATTGTTACAGGTAGAAAAAAAGGTAGAGCAATTCAAGACGACAGGGGATATTCCTACCGTATTATCTGATAATGCTAATCAACTTTTGCAAAGAATTACGACAGGTGATAAAACCATTTCAGAAATTGATTTGCAAAAGACCATGTTGCAAAACATTCAAACACACTTGGCAAATACGACAGAAGACATCTTTGATTTTTTGGCGACCAGTAAAGAAATCAGTGGAAGTCCGGTATCTTCTCTGGTCAGTAAATACAACGAGTTGGTCGTCGAAAAAAAGACCATGTTAGCTTCTATTCACCCTAATGATCCGCGAGTACAGCTATTGAATACCCAGCTATACGAATTAAGAGCGAACATTTTAAAAGCCATTAAAATATCCAGCGAAGAATTAGAAGTTAGAAAAGAGGAAGTAACCAAACAACTTGATCCCATTGTGGCGCGGTTGAGTCGTATCCCACGTGACGAACGGGAATTATTACAAATCATGCGACAACAGCAAATTAAGGAATCTCTATTTTTATTTTTGTTGAAAAAGAGAGAAGAAACAGCTTTGTCACAATCCGCCCAAATGGCCGATAGTAAAGTTATTGATGCGCCAGCAGTGAAGGGATTGGTGTCACCTAGTCGTCCTCGTATCTATGCTCTTTTTTTCCTATTGGGGCTGGCTCTTCCATTGGGGATTTTGTATTTGAAAGAAAGAACGGACGACCTAATATACAGTAAAAAAGAATTAAAGACGATAACCAATATTCCATTTCTTGGGATGCTGGGGCAGACCAAAGAACAGGAAAAAATAGTAGTAAAACCAGGCGTACGTACCTCGATTGCAGAAATGTTCCATCTGCTGCGCACCAATCTAAATTATCTCTTGCCGCTGAATGGTTCTCCTTGCCGAATAGTCTTACTGACCTCTAGTGCAAGCGGAGAAGGTAAAACATTTACGACTATTAACCTTGGGGTTAGTTTAGCCTTATCAGGCGCAAAAACATTGCTAATCGGCATGGATATGCGCAAACCTAGATTGGCGACATACATCCAAGGTAAAAAAACGGCAAGAGGAGTGAGCAACTTTCTGGCTGGTGTAGAGCAAGATGTAGAAAGTATGATTTACCCCGTAGAAGAGATTGATAATTTATTCTTTTTGAGCGCTGGTCCTATCCCTCCTAATCCTGCGGATTTGCTAGGTAATGAGCGAATGAACGACCTATTTGATACGCTCAAACAACAATTTGACTTTATCCTAATCGATACTCCGCCAATTGGTTTAGTAACGGATGCATATTTGGTTAGCAAGTACGTCAAAGCTTCTATCTTAGTTACGCGTTTCAAAGTAACAACCAAGGCTCAAGTTCAACATTTTGAAGAACTTCATCAAGAAAAAAAATTGCCTAATCCCGCGATTGTACTCAATGGCGTTGTCAATACAAAAAATTATGGGTATGGGTATAGGTATGGCTACGGTTATGGGTATTACGAGGCCAAAAAGAAACGCTGGTGGCATATTAAATTGCCCGTATAAATTAGGGAAAAATGGCCTATACTTAATTCCATCCTGCCACATATAACTTGATTAACCGATCAAAATCGTCAGATTAAAACTATCAATTAATTAAATGCTTCAATCTTTATCAAAAGATTACTGGGATACGGTTATTACTCCCAAAAAATCCTTATTTACCTTAAACCTAGGTGAGGTTTGGCAATATAGAGACTTGCTCACACTCTTTGTTAGAAGAGATATTGTATCTCATTATAAGCAAACCATCTTAGGACCACTCTGGTACTTTATTCAACCTCTTTTTACGACGCTGGTATTCACGGTCGTATTTGGTAATTTGGCGGGCATTTCTACCGATGGGATTCCGCCTATGTTATTTTATCTAGCAGGAATTACTAATTGGAATTACTTTGCAGAAGTATTGAATAGAACTTCAACTACTTTTAAAGACAATGCGTATATTTTTGGGAAAGTCTATTTCCCAAGGTTGGTGGTGCCATTAAGTGTGACGACCTCTACCTTATTGAAGTACGGCATTCAATTATCCTTATTTGTGGGTATTTATCTTTACTTCTTTTGGAAAGGAGCAGATATTGCCCCTAATGCCGCCATCTTACTCTTTCCTTTTTTAATAATCATGTTGGGCGGCATAGGCTTAGGATTTGGCTTGATGATTACTTCTTTGACTGCCAAGTATAGAGATTTGGTATTTTTAGTCCAATTTGGTGTCCAATTACTGATGTACGCTACGCCTGTTATTTATCCTCTTAGCGAAGTTCCTGATCAATATCGTTGGTTGAGTGTCCTTAATCCGATGACGAGCATTATAGAAACTTTTAAGTATGGAGTGCTTGGAAGAGGTACTTTTTCGTGGTGGTATCTGACTTATAGTTTCGGGTTCATGATCACGATTATGTTAATCGGGACAGTAATATTTAATTGGACAGAGAAAACTTTTATGGATAACGTTTAGACATCTTAATACCATGAATACTCCAGTAGTTATACAAATAGAAAACCTATCCAAACAATACCGGCTGGGTGAGGTCGGTACAGGAACACTATCTCACGATTTGAATCGTTGGTGGCGCAAATTAAGAGGTAAAGAAGATCCTTATGCTAAAATAGGTGCCGTTAATGATCGTACTCAAACAGCAGATAGTGATTATGTCTGGGCTTTGCGTAACATCAATTTTGAGGTTAAAAAAGGTGAAATATTAGGAATAATAGGGAAGAATGGCGCTGGAAAGAGTACCCTACTAAAAATTTTATCCAAAATAACAGCACCGACCACTGGTGTGATGCGTGCCAAAGGTCGGATAGCCGCTTTATTAGAAGTAGGTACTGGCTTTCATCCAGAATTGACTGGCAGAGAAAACGTCTATTTGAATGGTACCATTCTAGGGATGACCAAAAGCGAAGTCAAGGAGCAGTTGGATGAAATCATCGATTTTGCGGGTGTAAGAAAATACATAGACACACCCGTAAAACGATATTCCTCTGGGATGATTGTCCGCTTGGGTTTCGCCGTTGCCGCCCATTTGAATCCTGAAATCCTAATAGTGGATGAAGTATTAGCGGTAGGAGATGCAGATTTTCAGAAGAAAGCAATTGGGAAGATGCAAGAAATAAGTGAAGGAGGAGGTAGAACTGTTTTGATTGTTAGTCACAATATGAATTCTATTGCTAAACTCTGCAAACGCTGTATTGTCCTTGATAATGGGGAAGTAGATTTTAGTGGACCAACCCAGCAAGCTATTGAACACTATTTGAATAATGGTGAAAACCAGCAAAGAAAAATAATTGACCTAGCTAAGTACAATAATGATGCTATAGTATTGTCAAAAGTAAAAGTCAACCAGAGTGAATGGACAGAACAAACTTTAGGCAAAATGCGCAATCTGGACATTCAGCTTAGTTTTCAGCTAAAAAAACAACTACATGTTTCTCTGGCAGCATATCTATTAGATAATTTTGGAAATCGACTAGGGTACTTTGCCCTAGGACGCTTAGATAAGGAGCAATATATCTATAATTTGGAAGCAGATGAACATACTCTTTTTGCTACTATTAATTTACCTTATCTGAATAAAGGAAGTTATTATCTTAGCTTGCACTTGATCCAGGATAGAAAAGTAATCTATGTCACTTTAGAACATGCTGTTCATATAGATTTTCAAGGATTTAATGAAGATGAAAGACCCGTCTTTTTAGCTAGAAGAAGAGGGGCGTTGACCTTAACTGGAACGATGTATATTGCTAAGCAAGTCAATGAAAAACAAGCATGGATAGCACCAAAATAAATTTACTTCTTGACTCCTAAAATCTCTATCCTTATTCCTCTATACAATGCTGCTCATTATATCGAAGCAACTATTCAGTCCGCTTTGCAGCAAACTTGGCAAAATAAAGAAGTGATTATTGTTGATGATGGTTCAACAGATAATAGCCTAGCAATAGCTCAAAAATTTGCCAACCATCAAGTAAAGGTAGTCAGCCAAAAAAATCAAGGGGCTTGTACTGCCCGCAATCGAGCTTTTCGGGAGTCAATGGGCGATTATATTCAATATCTTGATGCGGATGATCTATTGCATCCTGATAAAATAAGTCAGCAAATGCACCGACTACGGAGCAAAGCAAATGCTTATGTAGCTGCTTGTCCGTGGGGTCGATTTGAAGAAGGTATTCAAAAAGCACATTTCTGCCCAGATCGCGTTTGGAAAGATATGACAGGAGCAGACTGGCTCGTAGAAGCTTGGACAAGTGGAGGGATGATGCAAACCGCTTGCTGGCTTACGCCCAGAGCATTAATCGAGCAAGCGGGTTCTTGGCTAGAAGATTTACAGCCTAATCCTGCGGATGATGGAGAATTTTTTTCACGCGTACTTTTGGCGAGTGAAGGAGTGTTATTTGAAGAGAAAAGTAAGGTTTATTACCGAACTGTGTCCGCTGGTTTGAGTCAACAAAAAAGCAGAAGAGCAGTAGAATCGTTGTTACAAAACTGTATTTTATATAAAAAGTATATGTTGGCAGTGCGACAGGATAAGCGAGCAAAATATGCAATTGCTACTAACTTCGCTCGATTTATGTATGAACATTTTCCAACGCACTTGGATTTAGTGCAGCGAGCCGAACAGGAGATTTTTGAATTAGGTTTCAAAAAAATACCCGTGTGGGGTGGAAAAAATTTTAAACGATTGGCAAAAATAGTAGGCTTTAAAAACGGGTTGAAATGGAGAACTCGCCTGACAAAAACGCGAAATTATTAAGCTGTTTACCTATCTGATTATTGGTGGTTTTGGTAAAGGTGCACTTGAGCATCAGTACGTTAAAAACCTACGTGACTTAGGACAAGAGGTCTATATATTTGATATACGCACACCTTATTTTCAAGCTATTAATAAAACTAATTTTAATAAAATTATCAATAAAATTTATCCTGATTACTATTTTAACCCCATCAATCAAGCTCTATTGGAGTTTATCAAGCTGCTAAAAAAGATAGATATTATCATTGTTTTCAAAGGCATGGAGTTATTTGCTACGACCATTCAGGCGTTAAAAAGATATTGCCAATTATTAGCGAACTACAACCCCGATCATCCCTTTGTGTTCCACTCTGCTGGCAGCGGGAATGCCAATATAACAGCTAGTTTGCCACACTATGATGTACACCTTAGCTACAGTTCTACTATTTGCGAAAAGCTAAAAAATCAATTGCAGACCCCTGCTTTTTGTATTCCTTTTGGCTTTGATGATCAAGTAAAAGTGCCTCCATCCGCTAGTAAAAAAGTAGGAAATAGTTTTGTTTTTATTGGTGCTTGGGACAGGCAAAGGGCCCAACTGCTGAATCGAATTGAAATAGAAAATTTTAAAATATTTGGCAACCAAGCTTGGAAATCGCGAACTGTTTTCAAGAAAAGTATCGGTCGGTTTTATCAACGGTGCGCCTTATATGATCAAGATTATATCGCGGCAATTCCTGCTGCTTTGGGTAACATCAACCTATTGCGTCCGCAGAACTTGATGGAAGAATCACACAATATGCGAACTTTTGAAGTGCCAGGCTATGGAGGCGTATTGATCTCAAAGTTTACGGAGGAGCAAGCTACTTTTTTTGAACCTGATAAGGAAGCGATCTTTTGGTCATCAGCTGAAGAGTTAAACGACAAATTGAGTTATTACAATCGGCAGCCTACACAATTGAATACTATCAAAAAAGCAGCTTTGGAACGTAGTCAAAAATCGGGCTATGCTTATCGGCATCGGGTAGAACACTTACACCAGCTACTAAAGCAACAGTTAAATTAAATGGAGCGGCTAGCTAATACGATTCTGATTGCCATCTACGCGCATCCCGAAAATTACCCACCAACGTTGAATGCGATTGAAATTTTAGCAAAAAAATATGACCAAGTGATCGTATTTTTTCGGGCGAATCTAGCCGTAAATTGGACGTATCCAGAAAATGTAGTAATTATCCCAGATGGAAAAATTGTAAGTGTACAACAACAAATGCAATTGCCAGTATTTAAAAAAATAAAACTTTTCACCACTTTTACTTATCAACTCTATCGCCTTTATCAAAAGCATCAACCTTCGGTAGTATTATTATACGATGCTGTTGCCTTACTAGCGTGGTCGAATGTGCAAAGAATATTGAATAACAAACCTTTAATTTGGTATCATAATCATGATAAAATAGAGCGACACGAAATTGGGAAATATTCTATCGGTTGGTTTGCTTTACGGGCGGAAAAGAAAATGTTTCCACGGCTATCACTTTTTTCACTTCCATCCAACGAACGAAAGCAATTTTTTCCAATGAAAACACTCATGGGGCAATATTCCTTTTTACCAAACTATCCCGCGCTTTCTTTTTACCAACGTTTTGAGCAGCAAAGAGCATTAAAAAAAGATCTAAATTTAGTCTATCAAGGTGCTGTAAATGATGAACACGGATTGGAAGAAATCATAAATATCTTGGGGGAACGTATTGATAATAAAACACTCCACTTAACTATTTACGGTTCTCCAACTCCAACCTATCGTGTTAAGTTGATGAAATTAGCAGAGCAATATGACGTGCAAAAACAAGTACATTTTGGAGGGCGCATACCGTATCGAGAATTACCCGCCTACACTGGTCAACATCACATCGGGATTGCCATCAATAAACCCAAAGGCATTATTTACAAAACGGGAGGTACCGCCTCCAATAAAATATATGAATACGCGGCACTTGGTTTACCCGTTTTATACTTTGATTCCACCCACTACAGAAAGCATTTAGCGGCCCATGATTGGGCATTCGCAACAGACTTAACGGTGGCTTCTTTATTGACAACTTTACAAAATGTTTGTAACAATTATCAAAGTCTTTCTAGAGCTGCACGAAAAGATTTCTCTGAGCAATTAAATTTTGAAGCGAATTTTCAGCCTATCCTAAAGCAACTCGCATAAGCCAATGCCTTTTTTAATATTTATGCTTTCTTTCTTTTTTTACTTGGTAACACCTGGTTTTTATATTGACCAGATTGGTCCAATATCGAATGTCCAGATTGTATTATTGCTGTTGTTATTTTTAAATAATTTGGGTAAGAAAATAGCAATTTTGGATATTTTACCCATTATGGCGGTCTTATTTTATCTTATGGCACCCGCCCTTAATTATTATTTGGTAGAGGCGCATTGGTACGAAGGTTACACTTTTATGCCAATATCCGCAGCAGATTACTTTGCGGTTGCCGTGCCCGGTACGTTGGCATTGGGGATGGGGGTTAATTTTCCTAGCAAAATAGTTGAAGATCATCATCAAGTTTTAAACCAAGCAACACTAGCTATACAGAACAAAGGCACACTTCCATTTCTATTGGTAGGTATTGGTTTGGGCTGCTTTGTACTTAGTCCTTTTGCTCCTTCTGCTTTGGCTTTTGTTTTTCAGTTTGGAGCGGAGTTGATTATGGTGGGTGGTTTATATCTATTTTTTTCTGGTAAAAACACGAACTTGGCTCTTTTTATCATGAGTGCTTTTCTGATAGGAAAGTCCGTAAGTGGAGGAATGTTTGGGAAATTAGTTGTCTGGGCGATGATGTTAACGGTATATTATTTTATGAAGTACCAATGGCATTTTTTACTAAAATTAGTAGCATTAGTAGCAGGCTTATTATTTATTGTTATTCTCCAGTCAGTCAAAGGAGATTTTCGTGCAGTTACTTGGAATGAAGCAGAGTTAGCACTGATTGACCAATCGAAATTGGATATTCTTATAGATTTAGTAGAAGAACGAATTGATAGCCCTAGCGAATTTTTCACCCCTTTGACTATGAGTTATATACTCGACCGATTTAATCAGGGCTACCTAACTGCCTCAGCCATAGAACATACTCCCGCTATAGAACCCTTTGCAGAGGGAGAAACTATTTTTACGGCTACTATTGGGGCTTTTATTCCTCGCATGATTTGGACAAATAAACCCGAAGCGGGCGGCAAAGCTAATATCAATCGGTTTACTAGCCTTAATATATCGGAAGGGACGAGTATGAATATTGGTCAACTCGGGGATGCTTATGTTAATTTTGGTACAATGGGCGGCTCCATTTTTATGTTTCTCTATGGCTATTTTTTCAAATGGGTATTTGATAGATGTATGCAGCTGTGTCGCCAGCGACCTACGATTGTGTTTTGGTTACCTTTTTTATTTTCTACCGCTATCATTGTGGAAACAGACGTACTGACCACCTTTAATCACTTAATCAAAGGACTCATTTTTGTTTGGTTGGTGTTTAAAGGATTTGAATGGCTAATTGATAAAAAGTTATAATTGAAATTTTCTGATGATTAGTTTAATTTATCGAAAACCCAGACCAGCGCTTAATTTTAGTATGGAAAGTTCTTTCGATCATTTTTTATCTTATTATCAAAAATATGGTAAATATCCGATACAAAAGATTGAATCCTCTTATTATAGCAATGGAATTTGGACCCGCATTAAAGCTATTTTTGAAATTAAAAAACGGGCTGGTGAAGTTAATCATATTACGGGTGACGTTCATTTTCTAACCTTCGGGTTACCCAAAAAACGAACGATTTTGACCATCCACGATTGTGGTTTTATGCAACATCCTTCCGCAGTTGCTCGGTTTATTTTGAAACTTTTATGGTTAAAGTTGCCCGAAAAAAATTGTGAATATATTACTACCGTTTCGGAAGTTACGCGGCAAGAAGTGATTAAATATACCAATTGCTCACCTGAAAAGGTCGTCGTCATACCTACCTTGATTCAACCTTTTTTCCAGCGAGTCGATAAACCATTTAACAACCTAAAGCCCCGCATTTTGCATATTGGTTTAAAACCCAATAAAAATTTTGCCCGACATGTACAAGCAATCGCTGGCTTGGCTTGTCATTTTCATATCATAGGTAAGCTAAAAAAGGAGCATTTTAGTTTGTTGGAAACATACCAAATTGACTACTCTTATCAACACAACATTAGCGATGCTGCGATGCTGCAAGCTTATATAGATGCAGATATAATGCTTTTTGCTTCTACATTCGAAGGTTTTGGAATGCCCATAGTGGAAGCTCAAACCATCGGGCGAGTGGTAGTAACGAGCCAACTTTCTTCGATGCCAGAAATAGCGGGCGATGGGGCGATTTTTGTCAATCCCTACGAGGTGCAATCCATCCGATCTGGTATCTTGAATGCCATCGAAAAGCAGGAATACCGTCAGGCAATTATCAAAAAAGGATTTAAAAACGTTAAGCGATTTAGTGTAGAAACCGTTGCGGGGCAATACGAAAACTTATACCAATCTTTACAACAATAGCTACTTCCATCTTACATATCACGCCTTACTATAAACCTGCTTATCAGTATGGTGGACCGATTATCTCAGTTAGTAGCCTGTGTGAAAGTCATGCTAAGAATGGACATCAAGTAACGGTCTTTACCACCAATGCCAATGTAGCAGACACATTGAGTGTTCCGCTGCAAAAAAAGGTAAAAGTAGATGGTGTACCAGTTATGTATTTTTCGAGGTGGACAGGAGATTCTACCTTTTTTTCACCTTCTTTACTAAAGGAATTATGGCGATCGGCGGATCAATATGAGTACATCCATATTCATACTTGGTGGAATTTAGTCGCCTTGTTTTCGGTCTTAGTCTGTTGGTTAAAAGGTATTCGCCCTATTCTTTCTACACGCGGTATGATTGGTGTTTATTCCTTTCAATCTCGAAGCAGTACCTTAAAAAAAGTCCTTCATTGGACGATTGGGAAATGGTTATTGAAACAAACCATTTTTCACGCTACTGTTCCTAAAGAGGCAGAAGAAAACTTACACATTCACGCAGATTGGACACATTTTATTCTTCCAAATATTGTGGAATTTCCAGCGCCGCAACTGCCCCAAAAATTTACTAACCCTCAAAAAATTAGTAAACCCAGCGCCATTAATAAACAGCCACTACAATTACTATTTCTGTCTAGGATTCATGAAATCAAAGGTTTAGAACTATTGCTAGAAGCCCTTGCGAAAGTGGCATTCGATTGGGAATTAAAGATAGCTGGCGATGGCGATAAAGCGTATATTGAACGGTTAAAAATACAAGCGAAACAACTTGATATTGCTACACAAATTAGCTGGATAGGCTGGGCAGCAGGAGCAGAAAAACAAGCACTTTTTCAACAAAATGATTTGCTAGTTTTAGTTTCCAAAAGTGAAAATTTTGCCAATTGTGTCTTGGAAGCATTGGTGGAAGGTTTGCCGGTATTAGTAAGTGAGCAAGTGGGCTTGAGTTATTATGTGGCAGAAAAGGATCTGGGCTGGGTTTGCCAACGGAAGTTATCGAGTGTTGTCACTACTTTAGAAGAAATTTATCACGCTACACAAAAACGCCAAGCCATTACTAAAAAGGCAGTCACAATGGTTCGTAAAGATTTTGCGGGACTACCCCTTGCTGAGAAATATGTAAAACAATATGAACGGGCTACTCGATCTGTTTTGCATGCAGTATAGCGAGCAATTTCGCTTTTAACAGAATTGACCATGTGGGTACAATTGGGTATTGAATTACAAATTATAAAATCTCTTAAATCATGTATATTTTAGGGTTAAATGCCTATCACGGAGATTCGTCCGCTTGTATTTATCAGAATGGCGAACTACTAGCGGCATCGGAAGAAGAACGTTTCCGACGCATCAAACACTGGG
>JBGCES010000163.1:0-3818 GCA_045106545.1 Saprospiraceae bacterium | reverse complement strand
CAATACGCGCGTTTGACTTAAATCAATCTTATCCGTAGGTACAGTTACTTTCAAAGCATCACGAACCTGTTCTGCAAAAGTCCTTGTTCTGTATCAGTTAAGCGGTCAACCGTTTTCATCATTACTGTACCGCTATTGGTCACAGCGTAAAAGACTTCCTCACCCGCATAATCCTTTAATTCATCGAGGTTTTCGACGGAAATTACGGCGTTGGGAATACCTAAATTACGCGCTAATAATTGTACATGTGACACCATATTTCCTTCTGAGACCGTTGCAATTCCTGCAACGGGTTTTAGATCAGAAGGTGGACGGCGAAAGACATAAATTTTGGAAGGATCAACCGTTAAATCTTCGGCATTGCCATCTACGATCACCAGTTCACCTTTGGCATAGCCAGGATTTAAACCACGCGCTGCCGCCTGATCGCTGACCGCAAAAATTTGATTACTTAAACCCGCTTTTTCAGAAATAATATTTCCTAATTCACTAACGACCTGACCCAAGCGCAACAACACCGACGAGCGAATTAAATCATCCGTAAAGTCGTGCGCCAATGGTTCAAATCCCGCGTATAATTCTACCGTCTCGCCGTAAGCAGCACTTACCGTACCCGTTCCCCACTCTACCATTCCACGCGCCCGTTCCAGATAATTATGCAATTTTCTAACGGCAATACTATCCGCAGCGGGAACGGTTAGTCGCCCTTCGGTTTGTTCCCATTCCCATTCTTCTACGAAGCCTGCGCCCGCACTCGCCATCGCGGTATAGCAGACTTTTTCTAATAAATCTGCGGTATTTTCCGTTTGCCACTGGTCGATTTCTTTAAAATAAATGGATTCAATTTCATTAGAAATATCCATTGCTGCCAAGCGGGCGCGACTCCCAGTGATGTCTTCCAATTGCGTACGAATTGACCACAACATTTCAGCAGTTGCTAGTAGTTGAGCAGTTTTATTTTTGGATGTAGCGTGGTATTTTATATAGTTGTTAAGTTGGCGAGTCAGTTGATTGCCGTTTGGTAGGTCTTTGATGTAAACACTTAAATTTTCGAGATTGGCGGGTTGATACAGCTCTTTCATATCTTCAATCAACTTAGTGAATTCTACACGCTGATCGATGTTCAACTCCTCTTGATGTTCTACAAAAGAATCACGCGTCGCTACTAGATCTGACGCACTTGGCTGACCGTGAATTTTGATTCGAATATCAAAAAACGGTTCGTAGTCTTCACTGATTTGTTTAGAAATGGCACGTACGCGCTGCGTCAAATCCGTTTCTTCATTATGTGGGATTGTTTTCACTGCTTGGCGCAGCAAAAAGAAATTTTCGCGTAAGCGGTCGTTATCACTAAGCATCCACCGCAGAAAATCCTGCCCCCATTCGCGTTCGTCCTCCACCTGAAATGCACCGCGATAATACTGCCCCGATTCTAATACCCAACCATTGTCGGCATTCATCAGAAATTTTCCTAATTGATACTGTTTGAGGCGAGAATGATCGTTTGCTGCATTCCAGAACTTCCAATTTTCTGTCCCCGTCAAAATCTGCCCCAGAAAAACGTGTCGATCATCGGCAATCGCTTCTACCGTCGGCTTCATCCGCGCGTGTTGTACCGCGTCGGGATCGTCTTTACAGGGTTCCCGTGGCATATTGATTTCGCCGTTGGAGCAAAACCAGCGAATGTCGCGGTAAGGTCCGCGGCGATCCGTTTTATATTCCTGAATAAGTTCACAAATTTTAGTATCGGAGAAGTCTTGTGCAGTCAATAGCGTTGGCAAAAGGAATAGCCACCAAAGGTTTAATTTCATAAAAAAGTCAAGGTTTTTCGCAGCAACGATCCAAGAAGTTGCTTTTTATGTTAATAGTTTACAAATGCAGTAGTTCTTAGTACCTGTTTGGGTTAAATTTTTCTACAAAGTATTTATTTTAACAAATTAACCATCTTGCAAAGAGAGCTATAGTTGAGAGAAGGTTAATTTACTTTACAAATAGCGCACTTATAGATAAGAACAGCGAAATTCTAGTACATGTTAATTCTAGATTTGGATATTAAGTAGGTTGACGTATTAATATCCTATATGGACTTAGCTCATTGTATTGATTTTCAAGCAGTTAAAACCTCTTGGATGTCAAAGTAAAGGTGTCGAATTACTTAATAAAAAATAGTTTTAACCTAGCAAGTTGCCGATTTAACCCGCGAAGAAAGCGTATAATTATTTGATGTGTTTGGGAAATTAGTAAAAACGACTACTACTTTTGAGCGGCTATTACCGTTGAAAGATTTGGAGATGCGGGTAGTAAGAAATTGAAAAAACCGCAGCCTCTCGACCACGGTTCTGCAAAAATCCTAAAAATGTATGTCTAATTTGGTAAGACGTTAGAAGTTGGATATTAGACGTTGGACAACTCAAAACTATCATCTACGCTGCCTCCAAGACCAACTCAAACTGATTACTCGTATTCTTCTCTCCGCCTGCCTTCAATGCTTTCTCGCCCGCAAAGAACGTCTTATGATCGTCACCCAAATCTGAACCTGCCATCCGCTGGTGTTTTACACAAGCTACGCCTTTACGAATTTCCTGACGCTGTACATTTTGTACATAAGCCAACATGCCCATTTCACCAAAATAACCTTCCGCCAAATCGTTCATTTGCAACGCCGTTGTGTGGTAAGTGGGCAAGGTGATCAAGTGGTGGAAAATACCCGCTTCACGCGCTGCATCAACTTGAAAAGTGCGGATTTTTTCGTCTGCCAAATATGCTAATTCAGTATTATCATATTTAACATCCATCAAGGCATTCCGTTGATACATAGAAACGTCTTTGCCTGCTGCTTGCAGTGCATCGTAAGCTTGTTCACGGAAATTAATCGTCCAATTGAAAGACGGCGAATTGTTATATACCAACTTAGCATTAGGAATTTCTGCGCGAACGCGGTTGACCATGTGCGCAATTTGACCGATGTGCGGCGTAGGGGTTTAAATCCATAGTAAGTCCGCGCCATTTTGTAAACTCGTGATACAATCCAATACTACGCGGTCGATATTTGTTCCTTCTCGGAATTTATATAAACCATTAGGCATGCGCACGGGACGCACTAATTTGCCATTGCGTTTCAATAAAACTTCGTTGTCGTCTGCGTCTTCAATGGCTACTTCTTCTGCTTCTACGAAGTCTAAATATTTCGATGCTAAATCGCCTTTTTCTTTAGAAACGGGCAGCTTTTGGGTCAAACCCGCGCCTTCGGAATCAGTCCGCGCCACGATGATCCCATCCTCAATGCCCAATTCCAAAAAGGCATAACGAACCGCATTTAATTTCGCAATAAAATCCTCGTGCGGAACAGTCACTTTACCATCTTGATGACCACATTGCTTTGCATCCGATACCTGATTTTCAATTTGAATCGCACACGCGCCCGCTTCGATCATTTTTTTGGCTAATAAATAAGTCGCTTCTTCATTTCCAAACCCCGCATCAATATCCGCAATAATCGGCACGACGTGCGTTTCAAAATTATTAATTAGGTCTTGTACATCTTCGCCTGCATCCAAGCGACGGAACAAGTCGTTTAGCTCAATCGCATCTGCTTGTTTTAAAAAGGTGTATAACTCCTCAATAAGTTTGGGGACCGCCGTTTTTTCGTGCATAGATTGATCGGGCAGCGGTCCAAATTCAGAACGCAACGCCGCTACCATCCAACCCGACAAGTACAGATATTTTCCTTTCGTCGTGCCATGATGTTTCTTCACCGCAATCATTTTTTGCTGCGCGACAAATCCATGCCAGCAGCCGAGTGACTGCGTATATTTCGC
>JBGCES010000162.1:0-13940 GCA_045106545.1 Saprospiraceae bacterium | reverse complement strand
CTAACGTGACATCCCCCCTGCCCCCCTTCAAAGGGGGAATGCGATTCGTTCTTTAAATTAAATTTTTGTGGTGATTTCAGGTATCCGATACCTAAACTTCCAAAAAAAGGATGCCTGAAACCTACGTTCAAGCATCCTTTTTATCAGTAGAGCTAAGCAAAAGCGACTACCAACTAAAAACTACCAACTCCCCAACTATCTCCTAACTGGCTCACTATCCCTCACTTGCACGCCTTGTTGCTCAAAACGCGTCACTTTAATCTCCGTCCGCCGATTCATCTGATGCTCATCTTCTGTACAATCTACCTCATCAGCACAACGATTGGTTAAGCGGCGTTCGCCCATGCCTTTTGCGGAAGTGATACGATAAGATTCTACGCCTTTTTGCATTAAATAAGCTGCTGCTGATTCCGCGCGTTTGCGCGATAACCAGTTGTTGTAGCGATCCGTGGCGCGGGAATCGGTATGACTTTCCAAAGCAATTTGCATACTTGGATAGAACTTCATCAGTGCTGCCACGTAATCCAATTCTTCCGATGCATCATCCCGAATATAGTATTTATCATAATCATAATAAACGTGGTGGAGCGCAATGATCTGCCCCTCGCGGAACTGATTATTAGCATCACCTAAGAAATATTCACGGAGGGCTTCGGGCGTAACTGGTCCCTGAATCGGTTGATATGGATTGCCGCCTTGAGAATAAGGGTTAACCAAATTCGGATTGTAGTAAGGACTATTTGGATTGTATAATCCGTTTGGATTATTCGGATCGTAAGGATTATTAGAAATGGCTGGTTGCGGAGTAGCAGGTTGCGCTGCTAAACCTTGCGGAACTAATTCCACGACCGTTTCCAAGGTTAAGTCAATACCTGAAGCTAATTTTCCATTGGTCGGACAGTCCATGTTTTGGGTAGAAACATTGGCAAATCCTTTAGAAAAATATTGTTTAGCGGCACTGATTTCATATTCACAATTGCAATTCAAACAGTGATCAAAATAGCCCGCTTCATCCGAGGTCGTTTTGAAAACTTCGCCCGAACATTTATCCAAAATTTGCACTTCCGCATAAGGAATTGGCGTGCCGTAATTCTTATTTTTAACCAATCCTTCGAGTAAGAAACAG
The DNA here is from genome assembly GCA_045106545.1 of Saprospiraceae bacterium. Classification (GTDB taxonomy): domain Bacteria; phylum Bacteroidota; class Bacteroidia; order Chitinophagales; family Saprospiraceae; genus JBGCES01. The sequence goes on along the minus strand of JBGCES010000162.1, from coordinate 12,814 downwards.
TCGCGTGCTTTGATTTTTAAGGGGTAACAATCTTTGTCGGAAGACAAAACTTTATAGGTGGCTACTTCGTGTCGAGCACGTTCGTAGCGATTCTTTTCGACGATAAAAATATATTCTTCGCCCGCCGCTACGGGATAAGTGAACTCACCCAATTTATTAGTAACTATCGCATCACCTTTAGAGCGTAGCGCATTACGGTCGCTAAAACTCAAAACATATTCATTATCAGAACTTTCTAACTTTTTTAAAGTCAAAACAAGGTCGTCATAAATGCCCAATCCTTCTGTAGCGCCTTTCGGCAAAACAGTCACTCGTGCTTGCGAAATCGGCTCGTGGCTGTCGGCATCAATCACGCAGAAGGTCTTTTCTAAAGTTTTCTTTTTCTTGGGTGTTAATGAACCATCGGTCATTGTCCATTGGTAAATATCATCATCTCCCTCACGGCTGCTTGAAAGGAACCCTTTCTTATCTTTTTCTAAAACGACAAAAGCAAAATCATCTTTATTAGTATTAAATTGCTCACCGAGATTTTCACGAAGTGCCCAACTGCCTTCGTCCGCCAAGTCTGTTTTTGCGGTTACAAAAATATCTAATCCACCTAATCCACGGTGTCCATTACTCGCAAAATATAACTCTTCGTCTTTGCTCATAAATGGAAAAATTTCACTTCCTGAAGAGTTGACCGTAGGCCCTAAATTAACGGGTTCAGACCAGGTACTACCCAGTTTTTTGACGTAATACAAATCCATCTTACCATAGCCGCCAGGACGATCAGACGCAAAATATAAACGCTTGCCGTCGGGCGAAAGGGTAGGGTGGGCAGTAGCATATTCTTTACTATTGAAAGGTAATTCTTCTACCTCTTTCCACTGTCCATCATCGTTTTTCGCACTATAAATTTTTAAGTCAATCGTACCGTCTGCTGCTTTCCCTTTGAGGTTATTACGAGTGAAGTACATCTTCTTTCCGTTCTTAGTAAAGGTCGGAACACCATCGTGAAATTTACCATTTAAATCGCCGATCAGCGGCAACGGATCTTCGTAGCTACCATCCTTATTTTTTTCGCAATAAAATAAGTCGGTAAAATTATCATCTGTCCACAAATCGCGGTGTTTTACCACGCCCGATGCGCTGCGAGTAGAAGTGATAATTACACCATCTTCGTAAGGAATAGCACTAAAGTCTAAGTGGCTGGTATTCAGTTCGTTAATCGCGTCAATTTTGACATTTTCGTTTTGTTTAAAATCTTCTTGGTCGGCACAGTTTTCAATGAAAGTACGGTGTTCATCTTCTGTACGGGATTGATATTCTTCATACCAACGTACAGCATCTTCGCATTTTCGATTGGCTTGTAAAACGAGGGCGTAGTTGCATAAATTTTCAACGTTAGCCGTATTATTTATAATTTTAGAATACCAATATTCTGCGGTTTCATAATCGGCATTGAGGCGATAAGCATTAGCGAGGTGTTCCATGACTTGTTCGCCTTCTAGCTCGTCTTGTACGAGTTCTTCGTAATATTCGGCGGAAGCCATGTATCCCAAGTCTTTATAAATGCGATCTGCTTTGCGCTTCACGGAGCCACCTACTTTACTACTATTGTCTTTGCTCTTTTTAGTTTTGACTTTGGTGGAAGCCGTTTTGTCGGAACTAGAGGAACTTTTCTTATCGTAATTTTTACCATAGACCTTGCGCTGCGCTTTGGCAAGTGCTTTTTCGCGTTTGGCTCGGTCTTTTAAATATTTACGCTCCGCTTTAGTTAGGTTTTCCTCCGCCAAAGTTTCCTCTTTAAGTGAATCGGCTACACTTTCTTCCACTGTCAAATTAATAACAAGCAAAGTCGATTCCTCCGCTGTATGCGTAGCGGCGTTAGTTAAGCTAACTGCCCCAATTAGGCAACTCCATAAAAGTGTAAATCTCAAAAAAACAAGTTTCATGTTGGATAGATTAAAAAGCAAAAAGGTAGTTGATTAGTTAATTGGGTTGATTAGGTTGATAAGATGAAAACGACTACTAGAAGCACTGAAAAATCATACTTATTTTTCAAAAAAGCTCGGGCAGAGTAGAAAACTCTACCCGAACAATGCTTAGCTGGGACGGAGCTTTCTGCTCCCTCTCAGCTTTCACTTCTACGCCGCAACAACTCTTCTATCAATTATTTTTCAATATATTGACTATCAATATTCTAAAGTTTTATCATTGTCAACTTATCAACCTAGTTAACCTATCAACTACTCTTAAAAAAAGCGGATATTATTCAATTTCTCGTTATCGTAATCAAACGTATGTTCGATCATCACTTCGCCGCTGCCGCGTGAAAATGGATTCAGTTCGGAGTAGGTATAATCGTAGCTAATGCCCAATCTCCATTGTTTATTAAATTGAAAACCGAGCATCACATCTGCCGAATCATCTTTGCGATACGTACCACCGATCCATAATTTATTAAATAGCAAAAAGCTCAAATTTGCGTCAATATCTAATGGCGCGTTTGGTACGTAAGTCACTAAAAATGAAGGTTGTAGCGACACGTTTTTACCAAGCGGCAGAGTCAATCCACCGATTAAATAATGCGAACGGACGCGCGCAAGATCACTGATGGATTCAAAAATATCATCGTAGAGCGGGTTACGCATTATTTGCGGTAACGACACCCCGAGATAAAATAATTTGGATTGGTAATACAAACCTGCGCCAACATTGAAGTTGGTTTGTGCGTCTGCATCGAACGGAATTTCATCATCTTGCACATCTTGAATCAGTGCTCTTGACCAATCAAAACGAGTATTTTCCACCTCTAAATTTATCCCTGCACTTAGCGTACTGCCACCTTTAAATTTTAAGCGATAAGCATACGCCATATTCGCATACGTATTATGCAACATCCCTACGCGGTCGGAAACGACACGGATTCCTGCCCCGACGCGATTGCCAAAAAGCGGTAAATGCGCGGCAGCTGTTCCGGTACGTGGTGCGCCGACAATTCCATCCCACTGATGCCGATAAAGTGCCATTACGCTCAATGCTTCTTTACTACCAGCGTAGGCGGGATTAATCGCCAATTTGTTAAACATAAAGTGCGAAAAGTGGGGGTTATGCTGCGCAAAAAGTGTGCTGCCCGCAATGACGAGCAGAAGTGTGTAAAAAAGTTTTGTCATGGAATGTAAGTTTATAAGATCGTTTCACTGACAGAAGTCAGACCGTTTTACTAACAGAAGACAGACCCAGCGCGGGTTTAAAATAATAATTTTCTGATTTTTCAAATGATGATTGTTCTGAATGAATAGTTTTTTTATTCAGAAAATCATCAATTGAAAAATTCAAAAGAGGAAGTTATTATTTTACCAATACTGGATGTCTGACAGTCCGATGGACGATCTGACAACGCAGTGATCTGTCTTCTGTCCTCTTTTTATCTAAAAATCGTAATATATCCTTGCTCTGCTACCTCAAAAGTAGCGTCGCGTTTAAATGTGTAATAGTAAGTTCCTGCGGGTAGGGGACGACCTTCGTACGTTCCTTCCCATTCATTTAAATAGCCTGATGCCTCGAATACTTTATCTCCCCAGCGGTTGAATACTTTTACTTCGTTATTTGGAAACTGCTCAGCACAAGACACGTATAAAGCGTCATTCTTTCCATCGTCGTTTGGTGTCATGATGTTGAAAATGAAACAATCGTTGGCAAAATCTACACCCGAAATGCTAAAGTTGACTGTCGCTTCACTACACAAGTCATCACAATTAACATTACACAATTCATACACCAAACTATCTAGTCCCGCGTAGTTTTGGTCAACTTGATACGTTAAAGTACCATCGCCATTATTAATTACCTGACCGTGGTCGGGGAAGTTGGTGATGCGAATTGCATAGTCATTAATATCGTTTAGTTCATAATTCGCAAGCACATCGATGTTAATTGGCGCCCCGTTAAAATCCAAATTACGTGCTTCTGGAAATGCCTCAGGAAGTGGCTCACTGAACACCATCAAAGTATCTGCGGAATAGCCCTCACAAGCACCTTCAGTTAGTTCCCAGATAAACATACTTTCACCCATTGGAATATCAAATACGCTACTCGTCGAACTACCTGCTTCTACGATAGTTGCGCCACTCGCCGTTGTCCAACGACCTTCTGCCGATTGCGGATTAGTCGCTTTAATCGTGATTTCTTCGTCACCACAAGTGAATAATTCATCATCAGAAATGTAAGCTGTGCTGAGGGGACGTTCCGCTACTACCACTTGCACTTCATCACTTTGGAAATCCGTACAAGTACCTTGTGTCAAACTCCAAGTAAAAGTATAGGTGCGATCTTCATTTAAGCCAGTGATTTGAGTTTGTGGATTATTTGGATCGACAATCTTTACGCCTTCGCCAATTTGTACAGCTGGTTGTGTCCACACTCCTAGTGCTGTACTCGGTACGGATGCGTTTAATTGTACTGTACTTTCACCACAGACATTAATATCGACTCCCGCCGAGGCAACATCCGTAGAAATTTCCGATACCGCAATACTTACCGTATCGCTCGCAACTACTCCACAGAAACCCGTAGAAATCGACCAAATGAAGATGTTTTCACCGCGTTGTAAGTTGCGTACTTCCGAATTTGGATCGCTTGGATTTAAAATAATCGCTCCCGAAGGCGATGTCCATACGCCTAAACCAGCTTCGATTGGTGTCGCGTCCAATGTGGTACTCGTACTCACACATAAATCCTGATCCGTTCCTGCAAAAGCAAAAACATTATCAGGTAATTCGATGATATTTACTGTAGTAGGTTCAGATTGTACTGCCGTACATTCATTGAGCGTCATTACCACGTAGTAGTTTGAAGTTTGATTGACCTGACCTAAGTCGAAAACGCTCGTATCGGTCACACCTAACAACTCATCCGTTAGCGCATCGTACCATTCAAAGTTTAATACGTCGTTTGGTAAAACGCTTAAACTACTGCTCACATTCAGCGTAACATCCGTACCAGGACAGACCGCGTTGCCCGTATTGGCAGTGGAAGTCAAGGTTGGCGCATCAGGCGTTGGGTTAACGTAAACGGTAGTGGGTTGAGCGACTACCGTAGCACAGCCATTCAAGTCGATGGTAGCAAAATAGTCACCGACCGCACTCGCTGAAACGGGGTTGATAACCGGATTATGAGTATTTGCGGTAAAGCCATTTGGTCCGAACCATTGGTAAGTCGCTTCCGCGAAAAACGGTAAAATGAGTTCCACCATATCACCTGCACAAGCTGGCGTTAATTGGCTGGTACTATTCAATGCTTGGATGCCTGATTGGACACCATAAACCTCAACGGGTACAATATTAGAAATCGGAGATTCACAATCACCCGTTTGAATACGAACGCTGTAATAACCACTCTGAATAGGTTGTGCGTTAGCTAAAAATAGCGTTGGCTGAGTAGTGATATTAATTAAAACAGGTCCACTTCCATTATCGTAAGTCCATTCGTATAGTACGTCACTACTACCTGCATACGGTGTTACGTCAAGTTGAATCGTGCTGTTTTGACAGACGACACTTTCACTAACGCTAAGTGCTGGAGTCGCTGGCAAAGTATTGATAACCAGGGCGATAGATTCAGTGTTGGAACGGCAACCTGCTGCGGTAATTGCAGTCATACTATAATTACCTGACATCTCACTCGTTACATTTTCTAAAACCAATACTGCTGGTGTATTACCCCGATCCGTTATAGTATAGGCAAATCCATTAGGCCCCGTCCACTCGTAGGTAATGTCGCCGCTACCGCTAGCGGATAGGGTCGTAGAAAGGATCACTCGACTTCCTTCACAAACATTATTGTTCCCTGCGATATTGACAATTTCAGGTATGTCATTGACATCCAGACGGGTCGTAGCTTGCGCTTCTTGAGTACAACCCGGTACGCGAACCGTTAATTCTAGTAGTAAATCTTCGGTCAGATTATAGAAAATCGGATTCTGATCTGTACTTAGTAATTCATTGGTAAATGTACTGCGCCATTCGTAGGTAGCTCCTGCAATCGAATTGGCAAAAATCTGCACATCCTCTCCCGTACAATAACTTTCGAGAGTATTGATAATCGCCATAGGTGCGTTGACGGTGGTTACTGTAACGGGGGCAGACATCGCTGAGAAACAGCCACTTTCTTCTATCCGTAAACGGTAAGGCGCAATTGCTTCAGGCGCATCACTATCTAAAGTTAAAATACTATCTGTTCCTACGACTTGACCTTGTCCGTTGATCCAGATATAATCTACATCAGCTGGATAGGTTTCTAAAGTCTGTAAACTAATATCGCCTCCTACACAAACCTGTTCTGCACCGATAATTTCGGGTTGCGCAGGACTTGGGTTGATATTTTCAATTAATACTTCCTCCGTAGTTGAACAACCATTTGCAGCAGTAGCAATTAGTGTATAGCTACCGTTTTGATTAACGGAAGTATTATTAATCACTGTCGTAGCTGCAGCCGCACTAAAACCGTTTGGCCCACGCCATTCGTAAGTTAAATCTTGATTAGCAGCAGGATTAGCATTTAAAGTTAAGACTCCTCCTTCACAGTTATTGCTCAAGGCAAACATCGGTTCGATTGTGGGTTGCTCATTCAGCGTTATCTGATATTCGTTAGAAAGCAATACACAATCATTCACTTCTACCGTAACGGTATAGAATCCATCAGTTGAAGTAGATAAGTTATTGATAATGAATTCGTTAGATGTAGAGCTAGTGAGCAAAGTACCATTGCGTCGCCAGCGATAAGTCACTTGCGAAGCATTGTATTGTGGTACTTGTAGAGTAATAGTCTCACCGATACAGCCAGCATTTGAACCCGTGATAATGGGTTGTGCTATTGCATCTTCGATATTACTAATGACTTCTGTTACGTATTTTTCACTACAACCATTCGCGTTAGTGACGGTCACTTCGTAAGCGCCGTTATATTCGCTAGTTGCGTTAGGAATGATGGGGTTTTCTGCACTTGAAGTAAATCCATTAGGACCTGTCCAAGTGTAAGTATAGTCATCTGAGTCGCCCGTAGTATTTGCCAATAAGGTCAAGTTGTTGGGCGAACAATCACTGTTCAAATTATAGTTCGCAATCGGATTTGCTACGGGAGCAGCTTCAGCTTGAACCGTCACCGAAGCACGTTGCGAGAAGCAACCATTGCGCTCAATTTCTAATTGATAAGTGGTTGTACGTTCTAAATTGGTAATCACTGGATTACGTTCGGTAGAAATGATGGTACTTGGATTACCTGCAACTGTCCAGCTATAATTAGCTCCTGCGACTTCGTTAGCAAAAAGCTGTACGGACTCGCCTCGACAAACGTCGTTACTTTTGGTTGCAACTGCTTCAATCTCAGGGTTAATTTCAATCATCAACGGTTCGCTCAAAGCTGAGGCACAACCTTCTGTATCATAAACCCGTACTCGCCATTCGCCCGATAGATAAGCTGGGCTGCTGGGTGAAATGGTCGTAATATCATCCGCCGTGGTTAAGCCCGTAAGTTGTAAGGTATTTGAATCATCTCCCAAAGGTCCAACCCATTCATATCGTTCGCCACTTACACCCGTAAATAGAATTAGTGCTTGACCTTCGCAGATAGTGCCTATTGTTGCAAGGGTTGGCGTTTCCAGTGCTTCTTTGATGTTATCTACCATAAAGAATTCGCTAACCGAACAACCTGTACCATTACTAATCGTCACTTGGTATTCTCCATTGTTTGCTCCTGATACATCGCTAACTAAAGGGTTCGCTAGGGTAGAGGTAAAGCCATTTGGCCCTGCCCACTCGTAGGTAAATTCATTTGCATCACCATTCTGTACATTAGCAAATAAGGCTAAATCATCTCCCGTACACAACTCCATATTGAAGGTGTATGGACGGGCAATCGGTTCTTCTAAAGTGGTCACGGCATAGAATTCAGAACGCTCCGTGCAGCCGTTACCCGTTACCATTACCCGATAATTACCAACGTGGCGACTATCGATTGGGCTGATAATCAGTCGATTACTGTTTAAACCAACAATGTTGTCTGTCACTCCATTTGGTGTTTGCCAAACGTAACTGACAAATGCACCTTCTACTTCAGGAATTTCCAGAATCATTTGACCGCTTTCACAAGTCGGTTCTGAGCTAGTGATGACAGGCGTTTGAATTCCATCGGTAATATCCACCACTACTGTTGCCCGCGCACTCGCACAACCATTCATATCGGTCACAACTAGGTGGTAGTTACCTGATTTTGTACTATTGATATTAACAATAATTGGGTCTTCCTGTGTAGAAGAATATCCGTTAGGTCCTGTCCATTCGTAACTATAATCACCACTACCGCCCGTTGCAGTAGCATTCATGGTGAGGTTATTAATACCTGTCGTACAGTTCATTGGGCGCACGTTGTCGATTTCAACTTGTGGCGCAGCGAGGATTTCTAAATTAAAGGTATCCGAAGTTACATCGCATTCTGAGGTGACTACCCGTACGGTATATGCACCACTTTGTGCGACACTGACATTGCGGAAAGTCAATTCGTTGGATGCATTGGTTAGTAAATTTCCATCGCGATACCATTCGTATTGAATTCCAATAATATCGTAAATCGGTGCGCTGAGTGTAAAGACTTCGCCTGCACAGGCATCACCGGCTGCGTTGATCACTGGTGTAACTAGAGTATGGGTAATTTCTACTTCGGCGGTAACTACTTCGCTTGTACAGCCATTATTATCGGTAACGATGACCGTATAATTACCCGTATTTTCATCTGTCGCATTGATAATACGCGGATTTGCTAAAGTTGAGTTGAAATCATTTGGTCCACGCCACTCGTAAGTATAATCTCCACTACCACTCGTTACGTTACTGGTCAATGCAATATCATTCGTACCATCACTACATAATTCTGGTGTCACAATGTCGATAGCTACTTGAGGACGCGAATAAGTAACTAAACTAAAGACATTGGAGGTATTGCTACAACCATCAACATTAACTCGTACTTGATAATCGCCTTCGTCTGCTGTCTGCACGCGTGCAATGACGATTTCATTATTATTAGTATTGCTATAAGGTTGACCATCTTTTAGCCATTCATAGGTTACGTCAATGCCTTCGTATGCCTCCACTTGCAACACCGCCATTTCATCTTCACAAACCGTCTGATTTGCTGTAATGGTAGGTTGAATAATCGCTTCTGTAATATCCACTTCAATCGTACGGGCATCACTTGCACAACCATTGGCGTCGGTTACGCGGAGGGTGTAAGAGCCGTCCATACTTTCGTTAACATTGATTAAAACAGGTTCTTCGTTGACTGATAAAAATTCGTTTGGTCCCGTCCATTCATAAGTAAATGGAGCAGTGCCACCCGTGAGATTTGGTGTCAACGTAATTTCTGTTTCACCCGTAGCACAAGTGACGGGAGGTACATCGTTTAGCGTAATTTGGGGTGTATCGAAAACTTCTACAGTCAATGGAGTTGATTGAGACGAACAGCCATTGGCACGTACGGTTACTCTATAATCTCCTGCCTGTTCGGTACGGGCATTAGCTAAGATTAATTGATTACCTGATGCTTGAATCATCTCGCCATCCTGAAGCCAAGTATAGCTCACATTAGTCCCTTCGTAAGCAGCTACGTTTAGCGTAATTTCATCGCCAACACAAGCCGCGCCGCTACTCGTAATGATTGGTTGTGCAATCGCGTCAGTCACATCTACTACCACAGAAGCCATTGTAGAGAAACAACCATTTTCATCCGTAACGACTACATTATATGTTCCTGATTTACTACTATTCGCATTGACGATTTGTGGATCTTCTTGAGCAGATTCAAAGTTATTTGGACCTGTCCATTGGTAGGAATAATTTCCGCTACCGCCCATTGCAGTCGCATTGAGTGTCAAGTTATTAGTACCAGAAGTACAATTTAATGGAGCAATAAATTCAATATTTACTATTGGCGTAGAGAGAATATTGATATTAAATGCTTCGGAAGTTGCTTCACAATCTGCGGCGATAACACGCACGGTATAATCACCATTTTGTGCTGCGCCTACATTACGAATTGTCAATATATTAGCCGTATTCGTTAGTTGGTCACCATTTAGATACCATTCGTAACGCACGTTCACACTTTGGTAATTCGGAACAGAAAGCGTAATGGTTTCACCTGCACAAGCATCACCAACTGCATTGATAATTGGACTTACTAATGCGTTATTAATTTCTACTTCCGTCGTCGCCATTTCGCTTGTACAGCCATTTTCGTCCGTTACGACTAAATTGTAACTACCAGAATTTGCGGCAACTGCATTGATAATACTTGGACTAGTAAGGGAAGAACTAAAGCCATTTGGCCCTGTCCATTGGTACGTATAATCACCACTGCCACCAGAAATTTCACTCGTTAAGGCAATATCTAAAGCACCATCGCTACATAAATCTGGTGCGACAATATCAATCGTAGCCACTGGGCGTTCATTTACCGTTAAGGTAAAAGCATTAGAGGTATTGGTACAACCATCTACGTTGACGCGAACTTGATATTCGCCTGCATCTGTAGCTGCTATATTTGATAAAATAAGTTCGTTACCCGTGGTATTAGAAAATGGTTGACCATCTTTTAACCACTGATAAGCCACTTGACTGCCTTCGTAATTAGTAACGCTCAAGCTGGCGCGGTCGCCCGCACAAACTGCATCAATCGGCGTGATTAGTGGTTGAGCAATACCATCTGTGATGTCCACCACTACTGCAGCCGAGGCACTTGCACAGCCATTTTCATCCGAAACCACTACGCTGTACGTACCTGAACTAACGGCATTGATATTTACAATTTGTGGATCTTCTTGCGTAGAACTATAGCCATTCGGCCCTGTCCAAGCGTAAGAATAATTACCACTACCACCAATTGCCGTCGCGTTTAGCGTTAGGTTATTTGCACCATTAGTACAGTTAACTGGTGGAATATTTTCAATCGAAACAGATGGTGCTGAAAAGACAACTAAAGCGTAGGGTAGGGAAGTCGTAGAACAATCGCCTCTACTTACACGTACGGAATAGTCACCCATTTTTTCACCAGATAAGTTGTTGACAAACAACTGGTTAGAATTATTAGGGATTGCTACGTCGTTGAAGAACCACTCGTAAGTTATGTTTTGAACATTATAGTTTAGTACTTCTAAAGTTGCAGTTTCACCCACACAACCTGCGCCGCTACCCGTGATTACTGGTACTGGTAAAGCACCCGTAATCGCTACTTCGATTGATTGAGTAGCTGCGGGGCAGCCATTGCCAGAAGTAACAGTCAATACATACGTACCCGCGTCATTTGCATCCACATCAGTCAGGGTTGGATCTTCCAAAGTAGAACGGAAACCATTTGGTCCTGTCCATTCATAACTGACGTTACCAGTGGCATTTGTAACCGTTGCGTTTAGTTGTACATCTGCATTTTCTTCTGCGCAATCTAATGGAACAACTGGATCAATAGTAACCATAGTTTGTGGCTGCAATTGTAAGTCAAAAGCATTAGCAGTCGCAGAACATTCGTTGACGGTCACAGTCACAGCATACTCGCCGACATCGGCTACGGTCGCATTACTGATTACTAATTCGTTGCGATTATTAACCAAATCAGTTCCATCTTTAGTCCAAACGTATTGAACATCGGTACCTTCATAAGCTGGAATGCTAAGGGTAATATCACCACCAGTACATACATTATTTTCGGAAGTAGTAATGAAGGGTTGTGCCAGAGCATCATCTACGGCTAATTGCACAGAAGTGATGGCTGAACTACATCCATTTTCATCGGTAACAACCAAATTATATGTTCCTGCTTTGCTTTCATCAATATTGGTAATAGATGGATTAGCAAGTGCGGAAACAAAATCATCTGGACCTGTCCAGTTGTAAATTAAATTACCTAACCCGTTGACAATGTTAGCATTGAAGGTATAATCTTCTGCGCCATCGGTACAAGCAAAACTTGGTGGGGTGTCTATCGTTGCTGCTGGAATTGCAAAAACTTCTACGGTACTCAAGGTCGAAACCCCTGTACATCCATCTACGGTAACGGTTACTTGATAGTCGCCATCATCGGCTGCTGTAGCAGCATTGATATTTAAAATATTGCTGTTGTTTTCGATAACTATTCCATCGCGCGTCCATTCATAAGTGACGTTAGCACCCATATAAGTTGGGACAGATAGCATAATTTCTTCTCCTGTACAAACGGGGGTATTGGCGATAATTGCTGGCTGATTGATACCATCGTTGATGACAATTTCTACTGAAGTTGGTGCAGAAGTACATCCTTGAGAATCGAATACCATTAAAGTGTAAGTACCAGAAAAAGAAGTATTGACATTACTTAAAACAGGGTCTTCTAAAGCAGAAGTAAAGCCATTTGGTCCCGACCATGCGTAAGTTAAATCATCAGACATGTCAGACATATTATCAATGGTCGCATCTAAACTAATATCCTGTATGCCATCGGTACAATCAAGGGAAGTAACGGGCGCGATGGATACATCAGGTACTGCCAATACGACTACTTCTTGAATTATAGAAGTCGTAGAACAGCCATCAATAGTTACCATCACGGTGTACATTCCTGCATCCGCTGCGTTAGCAGCATTGATAAATAATTGATTGCTATTATTTTCAATCGCCGTTCCATTTTTGAACCATGCATACTGAACACTTGCACCAGTGAATGCAGGGATAGAAAGGGTGACGTCACCACCAGGACAGGTTGGTCCAGTAGATGAAATTGTTGGTTGAGCAAGACCATTAGTGAC
>JBGCES010000161.1:0-3839 GCA_045106545.1 Saprospiraceae bacterium | reverse complement strand
GATCATCCCACTGATTCCACCGCAACTTATATTTTAAATGAATCTGCTGTCAAAGCATTGGGTTGGGAAACAGCTGCGGGTAAGTCTTTTAAAGATGGAAAAGTCATTGGCGTCGTTAAAGATTTTCATTTTCAACCTTTCAAATTAGCGATTGAGCCGATGTTTATTACTTTTCATAACCAATGGACGACCCGTTATGCGGGCAATATTGCAATGAAAGTAGATATGAAAAATGCCGACGAGACCATCGCCCACATACAGCAAACCATCAAAGCTGTCCTACCTGAAGTTCCTTTCGATATTAATTATATGGATGATGCTTATAACCAACTTTATCAGTCCGAACAACGCTTTAGCGCCGCCTTTAATTTCTTCACATTCATTGCGTTATTCATTGCTTGTATTGGCTTATTTGGTTTGGTGACGCACCACGTTTTGTTGCGTACCAAAGAGATCGGAATACGCAAAGTATTAGGCGCATCCGTAACAAATATCGTTGGTTTAATTGCCAAAGATTTTATGAAATTAATTCTCTTCGCTGCACTAGTTGCCGCGCCAATTGCCTGGTGGGCAATGAGTACATGGTTAGCTGATTTTGCTTATCGAATCGAGTTAAATTGGTGGGTATTTGCCGTGGCAGCAGTGGTCGCTATTATGATTGCCTTTTTGACGGTTAGTTCGCAATCGCTGCGGGCAGCTTTGGCAAATCCGATTGAGGCGATTCGCTCGGAGTGACATTGAGTTAGATAGGATAGCCCACGGATTAGACGGATCAAACGGATATGTGTAGGTCGTGAACGGCATACAATTTTTTGTCGCTCACGACCTACGCGAATCAGTTAAATCCGTTCGATCCGTGTGCCATCCTATCTAATACCTCGCCTATTTTTTTAAAAACCAATTACAAGCATTTCATTTTGCAAAATCACTCAATTCGTCCACCACAACTACCCCGTCGTTTTCTCCTTTGGTTTATCAAAGACGAACTCGCCGAGGAGGTTGAGGGCGATTTAGAGGAGAAATATTTCGCGCAACTCGCGACTAACACCAAGCGCAAAGCGAATTGGAATTATTGCTACCAAGTGCTGCAATATTTACGTCCCTTTGCCATTCGTGCAGGCATTTTTACTGACCTTAATCCTTTTTTTATGTTTCGACATCATTTCAAAGTGAGTTCACGGACACTGATTCGTGACAAGTGGTATTCTTTGCTCAATATTGGTGGTTTAGCCTTGGGGATGACGGTGGCATTGCTGATTAGTTTTTGGCTGTGGGACGAGTTGAATTTTAATAAAAACCATGCTAATTATGACCAAATCGCGCAAGTGATGCGGAGTCAAAACGGAAATGATGAACGCTTTGTGAGTAGCTATCAAGTTAGTGCGTTAGCGGATGTTTTGCGAGAAAAATATCGCCAACATTTCACGTCAATCACCATGATGCGGAAAACGGAGGAACGCATTATTTCATTTAATAATCAGCATTTTTCTGAGCCAGGTAATTTCATTGATGCGAATGGACCAGCCTTATTTTCTTTAGAAATGTTGGAAGGAAACCAGTCTGGATTAACCGAACTCAATACAATTTTAGTAGCAAAATCATTAGCGCGAAAGCTATTCGGGCAACAGTCCGCTCTGGGAAAAATCATTACGATTAACGGTAAGGTAGAAGTACAAATCGCAGGTGTTTTTGCGGATTTACCGCGCAATTCTACCTTTTGGGAAACGACCTACCTCGCGCCAATTGATTTGTACTTTTCTTTGACTCGATCCGATGCCAACGCTTGGGAAAATTACAATATGCAATTGTATGCGCATTTGCAACCACAAGCGGATCTTGCAGTGATAAATGCTCTAATCAAGGACGAATTAAAAGCGCATATAGATGCAAGTCAAGCAGCCGAACGTGACCCTAATTTATTTCTGCATCCGATGGCGAAATGGCACTTACATAGCGATTTTGAGGAAGGTAAATACGTGACCAGTAAACGCATGAAACTCGTTTGGATGACGGGTTTGATTGGCTTATTTGTGTTAATTTTGGCAAGTATCAATTTTGTGAATTTGAGCACTGCGCGTTCAGAAAAAAGAACCAAAGAAATTAGTGTGCGCAAGAGCATGGGTTCTACGCGCAGGCAGTTGTTTAGCCAATTTATGAGCGAATCGATGATTATCGCACTCAGTGCATTTACGTTGGCAATTGCCTTACTTTTTCTCTTGCTTCCGTGGTTTAATGACTTGTCTACCAAGATGTTATCCATTCCACTTTTTAATTTTCGTTTTTGGTTACTCGGCTTGTTTTTTACTATCGTTGTTGGTGGTTTAGCGGGTAGTTATCCTGCGCTTTATTTGTCCCGTTTGCAGCCACTCCAGATTTTGAAAGGGCGATCTAGTAATGCATTATCCGCTTTCTTTTCGAGGAAAATATTAGTTGTTTTTCAATTCACGATTTCCATTGCCTTGATCATTGGAGCGGCAGTGATTCAGCAACATATTCAAAACGCGGAAGCGCGTCCGCTAGGGTATCACCAAGCAGGATTAGTGATGATTCCGAAACAAGTTTCGGGGCTTTATCGCAAACACGATGTATTGCGGCAGGAGCTAAAAAAATCAGGTGCAGTGGAAGAAATCACTACTGCAAGTTACCCGCTCACGAATACGCGCGGAAGCAATACTGGCTTTCATTGGAACGGTAAATCACCCAATATTGATCCTAGTTTTAATACCGTTCACGTCAATCATGAATACGGCAAAACCATCAACTGGAAATTGATCGCTGGGCGCGATTTTTCACGCGCAAAAGGGAACGACCAAACCGCCGTGGTGATTACGGAATCCGCACAGAAAATTATGGGTTTAGAAAACGCAGTTGGTGAAACATTAAGACGAAAGGACGATAATTTTGGAGCGCAGGCATTTACCATTATTGGCGTGGTCAAAGACCTCGTGAAGGACTCTCCTTTTAAATCTACCCAACCCGCCATTATGTTCTTAACGGACAGCGAAGAATCGTGGTTGATGTTGCGTTTAAACGCAGAAATCGAGAAAAAAACTGCCCTAGCACAGATCCAAAATGTATTCGCGCAAGTCGCACCTAACGCCCCATTCAATTTCTCCTTCGTTGATGCTGCTTATGCAACTAAATTTAAGGCAGAATTGCAATTGGGCCAACTCGTTTTGTTCTTTGCTATCTTGGCGATTTTGATTAGTTGTCTCGGCGTGATTGGACTCGCTGCCTATGCGGCAGAACAACGCACCAAAGAAATGGGCGTACGGAAAATTTTAGGCGCAAACACCTTACAACTTTGGCAACTCCTCTCTAAAGATTTCGCACTCTTGGTAGCCATTGCAGGAAGTATCGCAATGCCGCTAGCGTGGTATTTTTTTTAGTATTGGTTAAGTAGTTACGAGTACCGTTCCAGCATGCCGTGGTGGCTGTTTTTAGTAGCTAGTTTTGGTACGTTGGTGCTTACTTTATTGACGGGAAGTTATCATATTATTAAAGTAGCACTGGCGAATCCGACGGATACGTTGCGTTCAGAATAAAAATATTCCTCCTTCATGTAACCTTTCCTCCATTCCTACGACTATCCCTACAACTGACGCAAAATATAGCTTGAAAACTAAAACTATCTTTTTTTGTGAATCTGTTGAGCTGTTTATGTATAAATAGTTCAACGGTTCAACAATTCAACTTTTGATCATGTCCGAAGTCACCAAACAATCCGCTTTTATGCAAGCATACGACGCTTGTCACGAACCGTTCCTTCGCTACTGTTCGGCACTCGCCTATGGTCGCATGGATACGCAGGATTTGGTGCAGGACGTACTGCTTTCGGC
>JBGCES010000160.1:0-5515 GCA_045106545.1 Saprospiraceae bacterium | reverse complement strand
TCCGTCATTAAATCGGGGAAGAAAAAGACGGTTTCGTTCAGATTAGTACGGACTTTTATATTGTCTAAATCGGGAGCTTCATCTGCATTACCGCCACCGCTGGCATTTTGATTGGCTACTCCATCATCCGACTCTCCTAACATAAAATCTACCGATGCATCAGTTTGTGCCTCCGATCTTTCCATTTGTGGCGCAGGCGCACTTGGAGGAGGTGCGGCTTCAGTACTCATTTTTCTCATTCTATTAGAACGACTACCTCGAAAAACTACATTTTGTCCTTCATACATTTGCCAATTAAAGAAATTTAAATAGCGATAAACGCGCCCTTCTGTCTTTGCTTGTGGTTGCCAGTTGCGTGCTAATAAACGGCTACCAACATCTGTAAATGTCTTGGGTTGCCAACTCCGTGCGACGTAGCCACTGGTCGGATAAAGGTCTAAATTCCAATTATTTACTGCAAATTGATCCAACGACGCATCGTACATCGTTGCCACCATTTCGGCAGTGATTTTATCTTTTTTATTGCCTTTAATTTTTAATCGCCATTCTTCTTCCTGCCCCGGACTCAATTTGTCGCGGAAGGTTTCGTATTCGATTTCTAAATCTTTATTTGACCACGGCACGATGAGCGTTTCGCGTTCGTGATAGGAGCGGTTATTTTTTACAAAAGAAAAATGTAGATGCACATTTCCGCGATCACGTTCTTCGATATTAAAATCGACTTCGTCCAGTTTGGTAATATTGATCCACTGACTATTGACAATCTCTGCGTTGCGTTCTATTTCAAATAAAACATTGATTTCATCCTCAGCTGTACCGATGATAATTTCCGCTTTTCCGCCTGGTTCGTAATTCGTTTTTTCCACTACGTGCCAGCCTGGAACGTTGATGGGAACGAGTTTATCTTTCGCATCATACAATGTGAACTATTTCTTCACCTCAATTGTATTGCCATCCGCATCTTTCGTTTTCAACGTCAATACATAATTGCCCGCGTCCCAGTCTTTTTTTACATTTCCTAATTGAATATTTTTATTCGTAGCGGTATTAAATTTAGTGCGAAAAATTTGCTTTTCCTTGCGCCAGTTTTCCAATAAATTTTCGTCCTCATAAGGATAGGTTGGAAATTGCTTATAAAACTGCGCCCGCGTCAACAAATGCGTATCGGGGCGCGACCAATAGCGTTTGATAAAAGTGCGTTTGGGCGATTGTAGCGCGTGAACCATCACCGTTCCTTCCGCAGGTATCGCTTCGCCGTTGAGTGATTTTGCATCAATTTTAAACGAACGCAACGTATCGCGATTCACTTTTTTAGCAACATTTACATCAACCTGCAAAGCAACTGTACCGACGCGCACGTAAGTCGTTTTCGATTGCGTTTCACCCGTAATATCGGTGACGTCGGCGGTAACACGGTAGTTGAATTGTGGCTTTTCTTTAGCAGGAATCGTTGCATCGCCGATGGCAGTAAATTCGATATTAAAACTGCCATTTGCATCCGTTTCTACCGTGCCATTGGCGATTTCCATTTCATCGCGTTGGTATGGATTGTACCCGCGATAAAACCACCACGGGCGATACGGAAAAACGGTTTCGCGCACCACGCGGTACTGCACTTTTGCGCCATCCACATTTGCGCCAGCGAAAGATTTTGCTTCACCCGTTACGCTTACTTTTTTATCAATTGTATAGCTATCCGTCAAGGGTTGAAAATCTACTTCAAACTTCGGACGCTTGTATTCTTCTACTCTAAAAAATTGACGCGAATTACCCACGGAAGCACTCAAACTCATTTGTCCTAACATCCCAGTCGTCGGCGCGATAAACGAACCGTTCACCGTTCCATATTCGTTAGAACGCAATTCTAAATCTTTGACTTTCTGATAGTTAGCATCAAAAAGAGTAACGGTAACATTTTGATTAGGTAGAATCGTTGGCATCGATTGTTCGTCCATTTCTACCAATAATCCTTTAAAATAAACGGTTTGTCCTGGGCGATAAATCGCGCGGTCGAGGAAGAAGTGCGTGCGCTGATTTTTCTGTGGTCGATTGTTGTAAGAATAGCTCGAATAGCGGTCACCGATGTATAAATTATCATCGCCATTCTGGAAGCGAACTTCAAAATAATTCTTTTTCACCCGAGGGAAAATCAAGCCACGTTCGTCACTCACTGCGTTGCCGATCTGTTTGTATTCGTGTAGATTTTTACGACGATTATATTCTGTCGCGAAGAAGGTCGCAATTACGCCTTCGAGTGGCGCACCTGTTTCGCGATCCACAACTGTAAATTCAGTCTGCTGCCCTTCATCTTTGCGGTGCCAATAACCAATTTTAGAAACGTGATTAAATAAGAAACTGACCGCACCTTTATCACTCGAAAAATCTGCATTATCAGCAGCAATCACGACATAGCGACCGAGCGGTAATCCCTCAACGGGAAATTCCGTGCTGACTTGATTAAAATTATTATCGTTTGGCAATTCTAAATTCCATGTTTGCAATGGAACTAAGCCGTTCAAATATTTGACTTGCTGGATAGAATTGAGTTGTTCAAATGCTTTTTGATCGGCTTCTGTGTAAGCGGCAACTTTAAAATAAACTTGTTCGATATTGCGATATTCCAAACGCCCTAAAATCGGTTGTTCGGGTAAATTGACTTGTTCGGTACGAATTTCTAATTTCTTCTGTTGAATCTGCGCCATCAACGCCCGACAGTTTTGCGCACCCAATGATTCAGGGAACATTTGAATTGCTTGCGCGCAAATTTCGTAAGCTTCACGCTTGGCGTATCTGTTTACATTATCAGGATTAGGTTGGTAATTTTGTCCTTTTTGATAAGCAAGTTGCGCCCGTTGATACATCACGTCGGTAATAATCGGCGCGTCTTGATGTTGCTTTTCTAAACGAATTAATGCGTCCAAATAAAGCGAATCACGCGTACCGCGATTAGCATTATTATAAATAAATTTCAAGCGTTTCAAATCAGCATCCACTAGGGCAGTAGCAGATTTATCTTTCAGGTGAAAACGTAATAAATCTTGTAATAAAACAACTGTACGGTACTTATCTGATTCCGTATCTTGTTGAGCAAAATCACGATTTGCAAAAGCTTTAGCATCTGCAAAGCCGTGTTTTTCATCAATTTGAAAGGCGTAAGCTGGCTTGGTGAGAAAGGAACGATCATTAGTAAAAAAGTCAATTGCTTGGTGCGCTAAAAAGTCATAAAGCGTTGGACGCAAATCCGTTACATTTTTACCCGCGGTCGTAATGGCGGTAAAATCTTCCACTGCTACACGCTGCAATTTTTTATCTTCAATCGACGCTAAAAACAGTCGCGCACTCTCCTGATATAATTGCTCCGCCGTCCATGTCCGAATATCCGTATTATCAAAATTTGCCGTTTCCGTACGCTGGCGAATGCGGTATAAATTATTATTCAAATAACGTTGATAGACGCTAGCTAAGACCGACTGCAAGACTTGTTTTTCAGGAAATTTTAGTTTCGCTTCCTCCGTTTGTAACAACTGAATCGCCTTTACTAAGCCATCTTCTTCAAGTTGTGTCGTGTATTTTCCACGATAAATCAATGCTTTGACGATCTGCGGCGCATTGTTTTCGCGCTGCGCTCGTTCGTACAACTTCACCACTTCTTCCAACGCAGATTTCGGTAACCCTTTGCTTTCGAGTTCCTCAATTTTTTTCCATTCCTCAGAATAAGGATCGTTGCTAAATTCCAGCATAGATAATGGGGAGTTGAAACTAAATAAAATAAATAGTGCCGCGCCAAAAATGGCAAAAATCGGTAGATATTTCATGTAGAAGATGTTAGAAATTAGGCGTTGGAGGTTAGAAAATACACGCCGTTATTGAATGATACTCAAGGATGAAATCTGACCCCTGACTCCTGAAACCTGACTCCTTTTAAACCTCTAAAGTATTGATTTTCATTGAGATAGCGAAATTTTCGCGCTTTCGCTCACGTAGTAAAAAGTTGGTCTGCGTTGTGAATTGATGGTCTGCTGATTACGGATAGTGGAATGAGGTAATGTAGGAAAAGGATGCACGAAAAGATAAATTTACACATGATTTATCCTGAAAGTAATTATTTATACGAAATCGTTTCGATTAAATACTAATAAGTTTATTTCCTTCGTCACATTTACGAAAATTTCAGTTTAAAAATAACATTACTATATATAAAAACAATCTACTCTTCTACCACATGTTTTTGCAGATTCGATGCGAATAACTATTTTTGAACGAACATCTTTTACACTACCTTTTTGAAATGAAAAACTTACTCCCACTCCTACTCTTCTTTTCGTTCTTAACTATCACCTCCGCTCAAAATATTTCCTTTATTTTAGATGCCGATACGGGCAACGAAATGGACGATCTATATGCCATAGTTCGCGCGGTTCAATCACCAAAAACCGAAGTACTAGCCCTCAGTTCTGCCCATTTCAACAATGCGCAAATGTTAACCGATTCTCTCTGGCACATCTACCCGACGCGCGGCATTGAAACGACTAAAATTAGTCAGGAATTAAACGAAGAGCTGCTCACCGCGCTCAACCGTACAGATATTCCACATCCAATAGGATCGAAAAGAATGTTAGGATTTGGTTGGGGGTATTACGAAGGTGCGCCCATCCCGAAAGCGCCTGCTATTGATCTGATGATTGAAAAAGCGCGGGAAGGGAGTCCGACTAATAAATTAAACATCGTTTGTTTGGGAGCCGTATCCAACGTAGCAACGGCGGTTATTACTGCGCCCGAAATTGCGTCCAATATTCGAGTTCACCTGTTGGGAATGCGATACGATTTCACAAAAGCAGCTTGGGATAAAAGCGAATTTAATGCCCGCAATGGAATTAATGGACTTAATGAATTATTGAATAATAAACAGGTAGAAATGATTGTCATGCCGAGTAACATCGCACAATCCTTACAATTTCAACGTAAAAAGAGCCAAACCAATTTAGCAGAAAGTAATAGTAAAGCCGCGCCTATCCTCTCCCGTCGTTGGGATGAAGTCAACGCCGAAGAAAGTTGGATTATGTGGGATTTAGCGTTAATGGAAGCGATGATTAATCCGCAATTCGCTAAGTTAACTAAACGCCTGACGCCGCCTGAAAACACGACACGTTTTATTCAAGTATATCGAGACATTGATACGGCGGCGATAGAAGCAGCATTTTGGGAAGCACTGCGTTAGTAAAAAGAGGAGTTGAATTAGTTAATTGAGTTGATAAAGTTGATTGGTTAAACATTTCAAATAATTGATTATCAATTATTTAAAACTAGGCTTGTACAAAGTTTTGCAAAAGACACAGTTTTTGACGCAGATAAGCGCAGATTTTTTCCGTAATGCTACGGAAAAAATCATAGAGAATCAGCGTCAAATAAAAACTTTGTACAGTCTTGATTTAAAACCAGTAAACCTAATCAACTAAATTAACCAATAAACTTATTAATCCACTATGCGACGACTATTTATACCAATCCATTTTAT
>JBGCES010000016.1:0-7946 GCA_045106545.1 Saprospiraceae bacterium | reverse complement strand
ATTTTAGATACGATGTAGTTGTAAAAAACTTGTAGGATAATCGCCGTAATCAGACCAAATACAGTTGTCAATAGGGCTACTTTAATACCACCCGCTACAACTGAAGGAGAAAGGTCACCAACTGCTTCAATCCGGTCGAATGCCGTAATCATCCCGATTACCGTACCCATAAACCCGAGCATCGGTGCAATCGCGATAAAAAGAGAAATCCAAACTAAACCTTTTTCCAAAAGTCCCATTTGAACAGAACCATAGGAAACGATAGCTTTCTCAACTGCTTCTGGTCCACCAGATGCATTTTTCAAGCCTTCATACAATACACTTGCAGTAGGTCCTTGAGTTGATTTACATACTTCCATTGCTCCATTGAGGTCACCTGCTTGTAGGTTCTCGTCGATACGGGTCAATAATTTGTCCGTGTTAGTTGTTGCGATGTTTAGAGTAATGATCCTTTCAATACAGAAAGCTAGACCCAAGATCAAACATACCAATACGAAGCTCATGAATTGCCAACCACCTTGAATAAAGTATTGCTTTAGTGTTTGGTAACCAGATTGTGCTTCGGCAGCGTCTTGTGCCATCAAACCAGTGGTTGATAACATTACTACACCAAATACGAGTAGCGAAAGGGCTAAGAATTTACGCATAGTTAAATAGGTTTTACGATTGTTTTTTAAAAAAATTTGAGTTATCAGTAATAGCTGAATGCTAACCAAAAAGTTATTAGTTACCAGTTATTAATTATTAGCTCATAACTAATAACTGTTAGACTGATACCTATTATAGTTAATCATTCAACCAAGTCCAGACTAGCAAAGAAACGTGTTTGTTTATTTCCTGTTAAACTTGGCGGAGAGTAAGGGATTCGAACCCTTGATACCCTTTTGGGGTATACACACTTTCCAGGCGTGCGCCTTCGACCACTCGGCCAACTCTCCATAATGAAGTTTAATTGTTGAATTGTTGAATTGTCTAAAGAAGTCGTGATTTAAACAATTAAACATTATAGACAGTTAAACCAAAAGACTCCTACGTTAAGGAAGTCTTAACAATTTGTGGCAGTCACAAAAATTGTAAAAAGATATTACAATTCAAAATTATTTTGAATCTGAAAGCGACAAATGTAGGATTTTAATTAATAAAAAGATGTATTGGTAGAATATAATAGTTTTAAGGTAGGTGACTTATCTGGGGGCGAATTTAACAAAATTCATATTTCTACAAAAAATATTAACCTAAAACTTACTTTGTCTTCTCCTTAGTATTACATCATTTGAAAAATACTTTGTGCGTTTTCGCTGGTTTTTTTTGCTACTTCAGTAAAAGGGACTTGCTTGATAGCCGCCACTTTTTCTGCTACTAATCGCACATAGCTACTCTCATTTCGCTTTCCTCGATATGGCGTAGGTGCAAGATAGGGCGAATCTGTTTCTAACACTATATGCTGCAAATCGACTTGCTCTAAGGTCTTATCCAATCCAGATTTTTTGAATGTTGCTACTCCGCCTATTCCCAAATAAAACCCTAATTCAGTGATAGCGTTCGCTTCTGCTACCGAGCCACCAAAACAATGAAAAATTCCTCTTAATCGTTCATCTTGTTCTGCACGCAATATTTCGAGGACCTCTTGCGTACTTTCGCGCGAATGAATAACAATAGGAATATCTAGTTCCTTTGCCCAGTTTAATTGTATTTTAAAGGCTGCTTTTTGTTGTTCAAAAAAAGTCTTGTCCCAATACAAATCTAATCCAATTTCGCCAACCGCCACAAATGCACGACGATCTAGCCATTCTTTTACTATTGCTAATTCCGCTTCGTAGTTTTCTTTTACCGAGCAGGGATGCAATCCCATCATAGCAAAACAGCGTTGGGGATATTGTTTTTCTAATTCCAACATTGCCGTAATCGAGTCACTATCAATATTGGGTAAAAAAAACTGCTCTATTCCAGCAGCGATTGCTCGCTCCATTACCTCCGTCCGATCATCATCAAATTGCGGTACATAAAGGTGAGTATGCGTATCTATTAACATCTTTATCAATTTTATCCACAACTTCCACCAAAGACTAAGATGATCAAAAAAAACTTTTTGGTGTTTCACCTAAAGCCAATTGTAATAAATTAACAACTAGGTTGAGAAATGAGCACTACTTAGATTGCCTTCTTCTCTGCTAGGAAAGTTGCATTTTTTTTAGAAAAAACCTCTATTCCTAAAGAATTAATTAAGCGATTGGCTCAACTAATTACGGAACGAGCGCTTTGGGTAAGGGAAAGGGATTTTCAACGAAGTACTAATTACTCGATTTTACCTAAAATCAAACTTACACAAACACAAAAAGTGTATCTCGTATCATCACGAAATACACTTTTCATTATGTAAAAAAATACTAGTAATAGATTAATAAACCAAAGTTTATAGATCTCTACCTACATTTTTTAATTACAATCCATTAACCAGTTTAGACAACTTACTTTTCAAGTTAGCTGCCTTATTAGGATGCCAAGTACGTCTCTTTGCTAGTTTATCAATCATGGAAACTACTTTAGGCAAAAACTTTTCTGCTTCTGATTTGTCTTCCATCTCGCGCAAAGCCTTAATCGCTGTACGAGTCGTTTTCTTGTAGTAGCGATTGTGTAAACGCTTCTTCTCATCCTGACGGATTCTCTTCTTTGACGACTTATGGTTAGCCATTCTATATTATTATTTAATTATTATACTTATTCTTCAATCTAAGGTAAATCCTATACCTTTTTCAATTCGGAACGCAAAAGTACAGCTTTTTATCTAAATATAAAAGTAGTTATCTAAAATAAATTTCAACTAAAATACTACTTCTTCGTTTCCAGTAAAGTTACCTTACGCAGCCAGCTATGATTTTCCGCTTTTCTAATTGAATATTGATTTTTTAAAATATTAGCGGTTTTTTCTTTGCAGAACAGTAAAAAAGCCTCAATTTGCGTAAGTTTTATTGTTCTTTGACAAATTCCGTATCAGACGTAAAATTGTTCAAAAAAGCGACCGCACGGTAACGCTGAGGACAGTTGCTGACTGACGCTTTCACGGGGTTTATCAAACAACTAATCTTATTAGTACAAAACCTAAACATGATTTGTTACTGTCGCCACAGTAAACAATATCAGAGAAATAAAGATGTTTTTTAAGATGAATGATTTTTCTTTCGTTGCCAACGCACATCCCAGCTTTATTGATTCGCTTTACGAACAATACCAACAAGACCCTTCGCAGATAGATGAAGGTTGGCGTAATTTCTTCAAAGGATTCGACTATGCCGAAGGTAGTTCTAATGGACATTCTGCTCCAGCTGGTGTCACTCCTAATTTTGCGAAGGAAATTAAGGTCGTTTCTCTGATCAAAGCTTTTCGTAATCGTGGGCACCTATTATCAGATACCAATCCGGTACGTAGTCGCCGCGACCGTAAAGCTGCGCTTAATATCGAAGACTTTGGTCTAACAGATGCTGATCTGGGTACCGTATTTCAAAGTGGGAAAGAAGCGGGTTTAGAAAACGCTACGCTCCAACAGATAATTGATCACATGAAGAACGTGTATTGTGGTCATATCGGCTTTGAATATCACCACATTGAAGACCGTGAAAAAAGACGCTGGATTCGTACCAAAATAGAATCACACCATCCAGAAAAGGCTTATAATATTCCGCTAGAAAAGAAAAAACGTATTCTAGAAAAACTCAATGGAGCAGTAATCTTTGAAGAATTCCTGCATAAAAAATACGTAGGTCAGAAACGCTTCTCACTCGAAGGTGGAGAAAGTACCATCGTTGGTCTGGATGGTATTATCAATAAAGCAGCAGAAGATAAAGTAGAAGAAGTTATTATTGGTATGGCACATCGTGGACGTTTAAATGTCTTGGTGAATATCATGGGTAAAACTTACGAGCAAATTTTCAATGAATTTGAAGGTAAAGCAGTGCCTGATTCTTCTCTGGGCGATGGTGATGTGAAGTACCATTTAGGTTATTCTTCTTTAGTAGATACAACATCGGATAAAAAAATTCATCTCAAACTCGTTCCGAATCCTTCTCACTTAGAATCTGTTGATCCCGTAGTAGAAGGTTTTGCTAGAGCAAAGGCTGATATATTATTTGAAAGTGATTACGACAAAATTTTACCGATTCTTATTCATGGTGATGCGGCTTTAGCAGGACAAGGCATAGTCTATGAAGTCGTACAAATGAGTCAATTGCCTGGTTATTATACTGGTGGTACGATCCATATGGTGATTAATAATCAAGTAGGTTTCACGACGAATTGGTACGAAGGTCGTTCTTCTACTTATAGTACAGGAGTAGCGAATGTCGTTCAGGCGCCCGTTTTTCATATCAATGGTGACAATCCAGAAGCGGTATTATTTGCGGTAGAGTTCGCTTTGGAGTATCGACAGAAATTTAATAATGATGTATTTATTGATTTAGTTTGTTATCGTAAGCACGGTCACAACGAAGGTGACGATCCGAAGTTTACCCAGCCAGAATTATATGAATTAATCAATAAGCATCAGAATCCACGTGAAATCTACAGTAAAATTCTAGCTAATCGAGGAGATCTTGAATTGGCCATTTCGGAAGAAATGGAGGATACTTTTTGGAAGGAATTACAGGATCGCTTAGATGATGTCAAGCAAAATGCGCTTCCATATAAATACCAAGAATCAGAGCAGGCTTGGCGTAAATTGAAAAAACAAACGACGGATGAAGATTTTGCACAATCACCTGCGACAGGTATAAACCGAGATCGGGTAGAAGCAATTTTGCAGCATTTAATGACCATTCCTGAAGGATTCAATCCTCTACGCAAAGTCAATCGACTACTGAAAGGTAGCCAAAAATTACTTGATAATAATCAGCTAGATTGGGCGCTGGGCGAACTACTTGCCTATGGTTCTATTCTACTTGAAGATAAGGATGTGCGGATGTCTGGTCAGGATGTGCGGCGCGGTACATTTTCACATCGCCACGCAGTCTTTTACGATGTAGAAACGTTTGAAGACTACAACCGTCTGAATAGCATTAAAGAGGAGCAAGGGAAATTTAGAATTTTTAATTCGCTCTTGTCTGAATTTGCCGTTTTAGGTTTTGAATATGGTTACTCCATGGCAACGCCTGACGCGTTAGTTGTTTGGGAAGCACAATTTGGTGACTTCTATAATGGTGCACAAACTATTGTGGATCAGTACATTACAGCGGGAGAAAGTAAGTGGCAACGAATGAGTGGTCTAGTCATGCTCCTACCCCACGGTTATGAAGGTCAAGGTCCAGAACACTCTAGTGCGCGTTTGGAACGTTTTTTACAACAATGTGCTAATAACAACATCACAGTAGCAAACGTCACTAGCCCAGCTAACTTTTTCCACTTGCTACGTCGTCAGCTAGAACGACCGTTTCGTAAACCCTTGGTAGTAATGTCGCCCAAGTCTTTACTCCGTCATCCAAAATGTATCTCTAGTATCGAAGATTTCGTAGGCGACAGTCGCTTCCACGAACTACTCGACGATCCTAAAATGACTACGAAAGCTGCTGCGAAAAAAGTAAAAAGTGTCTTACTTTGTACAGGCAAAATTTACTACGATCTATTAGCAAAACAAGAAGCTGATAAGCGCGATGATGTTGCCATCGTTCGCTTGGAACAACTTTATCCATTACCTACTACGCAATTAGAGGAAGTTTTTGCAAAATATCCGAAAAAAGCAGAATATCGCTGGGTACAAGAAGAGTCTGCTAATATGGGCGCATGGCGTTATATACAAAACTGTTTTACTGATTTGAGTAGAAGTATTAATGGTGTTTCGCGGAGAGCGACAGCGTCACCAGCAACGGGCTTTAAAGAAGTACACGTAGAACAACAAAAGACACTTATCAATCAAGCTTTCGCTAAAGAAAGTCATGTTTGGGGAGTGAATCAATAATCTATTTTTGCATAGAATAGATAGGTTGTAGCTATCTAATGAAATGTATAAAAAAACGGGAGGTGTCAAGAGCGACATCGCCCGTTTTTTGTTCAACAAATTTTTTCTTAAAGTTTTTGAAAACGTGTCCTGTCCCAGATTTTTCTACTATTTTGGTCAGGTATTTTTAAAAAGAGCATTGTATTACCACAACTAACATCGCCATGACTACGAAACATTTAAACCTGTATTCCCTTGCGTTAGCATCACTGCTAACCGTTGCCTTTTTTACTTCTTATTCTAGCGAAAATCAGGCAAATTCACTCACCTCCAATCGCTCAGAAGACGCACGGCTATTGCCACAAATGGTCAAATCACCTGATTTGGATCGGGCATTTTCATTTGCTGGCGAGGCGCTCCCTATGGAAAATTTTGATGTGCGGGAACGTTTGGATCGCGAATTAACCTCTAATTCCTATTTTCATTCTAGCACTTTATTAAATTTAAAAAAAGCAGCAAAATACTTTCCTGTCATTGAGCCTATTTTAGCGGAAGCGGGTATTCCTGATGATTTGAAGTACATAGCCGTTGCAGAAAGTGGCTTAACTAATGCCACTTCGCCAGCAGGTGCGAAAGGCTTTTGGCAGTTTATGAAAGGAACGGGCGCAGAATATGGTTTGGAAATCAACAGCGAAGTGGACGAGCGTTATCATTTAGCAAAAGCGACTCGCGCAGCTTGCAAATATTTACAAAAACTAAAAGATCGTCACGGCAATTGGTCATTAGCAGCAGCAGCTTATAATATGGGCGGTGGACGTCTAAATAGTGAAATGGAAAAGCAGCGAGCCGATAATTACTACGATTTGAATCTAAATCAAGAAACTATGCGCTATGTGTTTCGCATCGTTGCTATAAAAACCATTTTAGAAGACCCAAGTAAATTTGGTTTTTACTTAGAAGAAAAAGACGCATGGAAACCGTTACCTGATGCTTACGAGGTAGAAGTTACGGGCGCAATTGAGAATTTAGGTGATTTTGCTAGTAAATACGGTACCACTTATCGGATGCTAAAGATTTATAATCCGTGGTTGAAATCTTCTAAACTCGTCAATGCACGACGGAAGACTTATTTGGTAAAAATTCCACGACAGAAGTTTTAGTAAGTTTGGAGCACAGGTTTTCAACCTGTGAATCTTAGAACTATAAATATAAAAGCCGCAATTTGCCTTTCGACAAATTGCGGCTTTTGTTTTTTCACAGGTTGAAAACCTGTGCTCCATTATACATTTAAATAAGACATCAATGCATCGTAGCGTTCTTGCAAAGATTCTAAGTATTCGACCTCGTTAAAAGAAGCTTTTATATCATATTCAAAACGCTGCAAAGTGGCGATAATGCTTTGAATATTTTGTCGATTTACCTTTACCGTTACATCCACTTGCGTAGAATCTAAACTAGTTGTAATAAACGAACTCAATATCGCCGCGCCCTCCGATTCTACAATCCGCGAAATTTCAGACAGCGAATAATCACGTTTTCCCATCTCCAATACGATAATACTTCCTGGCTCTTTGAATGAACCAGTATTCGCAAAGTAGCGTAAAAGATCATCTTGTGCGATCAGCCCTTTGTAATTATCATCAAAATCAACGACTGGAATCACCGTCAGATTATACTCCGCCATAATCCGCATCACCTCGTAGATATGATCATTCTCTTTTACATAAGGTCGGTGCATGGAAAGACTATATGAACCGACCGCTTCCTCTACATCATTTTCTAAAATATCATCTTCAGATATGGTTCCTAAAAGTTGTTCGTTATTGACAATGGGAAGGTGTTTTACGTAGAAATCTGACATGACGCCAAGCGCATCATCGCCCGTATCAGATGTACGTAAAGGAATAATAATATTTGATATTAAATTGCCGGCAATCATAGCGTTTGAGTTTGCATGAGAACGATTAACTCAATTTGTTCGATTTTTTTGAATGCCTCATCAAATAAAAGCTATCCGTATAGT
>JBGCES010000159.1:0-7223 GCA_045106545.1 Saprospiraceae bacterium | reverse complement strand
CAATGTTAGCCCCGTCAACAATCGCACGGTATTTACTTGGAAAAACTTCCAAAACTTCACGCGCTTCGTTGCTTTTACTCGCACCAGAAATTACCAATACTTGGTCACCTTTCTTAATGTGAATTTTTGGAGCAAAACGCTTTTGATTAGATTTCTTCTTTGTCATGATTGACTATTTTGAATCCTGATTTAAATCGGGATGGTCATTACTTTTTATTAAAGAACCTCTGGAGCTAATGAAATAATTTTCATGTAGTCTTTATCACGCAACTCTCTGGCAACAGGGCCAAAAATACGAGTTCCTCTTGGTTCATCACTAGGATTCAACAATACAACAGCGTTATCATCGAAACGAATATAAGAACCATCTTTACGGCGAATTTCTTTTCTTGTGCGCACTACAACGGCTTTAGAAACCGTACCTTTTTTCACACCACCTGGTGAAGAGTCCTTTACGGTTACAACGATAACGTCACCGATTGAAGCATAACGCCGCTTAGAACCACCCAATACGCGAATACACAATACTTCTTTCGCACCACTATTATCAGCAACTTTTAATCTGGATTCCTGCTGGATCATCGCTAAACTGATTTTGAAAAGGTTATTGTAAGAACACTAACCCGTTTATTTTATAATGCTTAATTTAGTCAAGTATCTATTATAGATGAATAATGAACTTAACACCTTAAACAATTTAACTCTAAATTACTTCGCACGCTCTAACACCTCTACCAATTTCCAACGCTTACGCTTGCTTAATGGACGACACTCTTGAATTTTTACAGTATCTCCAACATTGCAATCATTCGTCTCGTCGTGCGCCATCAATTTCTTGGACTTTTTTACAAACTTACCATAGATTGGGTGACGTAATTTACGCTCGATCAATACAGTGATTGATTTGTCCATTGCAGCACTTGATACTACACCTACACGCGTCTTA
The DNA here is from genome assembly GCA_045106545.1 of Saprospiraceae bacterium. Classification (GTDB taxonomy): domain Bacteria; phylum Bacteroidota; class Bacteroidia; order Chitinophagales; family Saprospiraceae; genus JBGCES01. Next base: position 6,277 of record JBGCES010000159.1, on the reverse strand, counting down.
CGCATTTTCTCTGCTGGTGCTTCTTGCACCTCTTTAATTTCTTCTGCCATTATTACTATGATTTGCAGTTGACGTTTCGCCTAGACTCCGTCAATAAATTTTTAATAATTTGAACCTTACTTCCGACGACGACGCGCACGGATCTTAGAACGACTAGCAGCCAAATCTGTATTATTTGCTAACTCACGACGACGAAGTTCTGTATTAATCCGAGCGATATCACGACGTAAAACACGAATATCTAAAGGATTCTCCAGTCCAGTAATCGTATGATCGAATTTCAAACGGCTATACTGTTGACGTGACGCTTCTAACTCGGCAGCTAAATTCTCGTCCGAAAGCTCCTGTAGTTCTAAAAATTTATTTGATGCCATTTCAAAAAGCTATTTAATATGATGGTTTGAAAGCTATTTATGATGGTTAAAGAGCTAACTTATAAGTATGCTTCACCCCTAAACACTTTCGAACTATTTTTTATTTATCCTTGGTAGTCTGGACGAGTAGAAATTTTGGTTAGAACAGGTAATTTCTGAGCTGCCAAACGTAATGCTTCTTTTGCTACGTCATCTGGCACACCATCAATTTCGAACATCACACGACCAGGCTTTACTACCGCTACATAGTGGTCAAGCGCACCTTTACCCTTACCCATACGTACCTCTAAAGGTTTAGAAGTAATTGGCTTGTCTGGAAAAATACGAATCCACACTTTACCTTCCCGTTTCATGTAACGAGTCATTGCGATACGTGCAGACTCAATCTGACGGTTAGTGATACGACCTGTAGTCAAAGATTTCAAACCGAAAGTTCCGAAAGAAATTTTACTACCTCGATGCGCTAAGCCCTTCATACGACCTTTCTGCTGCTTACGGTATTTCGTTCTTTTTGGCTGTAACATGATACTATTATATTTTCCAGACATTAACGTGACACGAAAACGCCTTTATTATATTTAGAATAATAAAATTCGAGTAGAGCTACTTATAAATGGCTCTCTTACAAGCGTTTAACATCATTCTAACACCCTTTCTCGAAAAGCGAGGCAAAGGTACAGCTATTTCTCCAAATATTATAAGAAAAACAGGATTTAAAACAACGTTAAAAAGCATCTTTGACTAGCGACGTCCTCCGCGGTCTCCACCACCACGACGATCTCCTCCGCGTCCACCACGACGGTCACGCCCACCACGACGGTCTCCTCTTCCGCGACCACCACCACGCTTATCATTTTTCGCAGCATTCGCATTTGGTGATAAATCACGTTTACCTAACACCTCACCATTACAAATCCATACCTTGATACCAATTTTACCATAAACGGTTAATGCTTCAACTAAAGCATAATCAATATCAGCACGGAAAGTATGTAAAGGTGTACGACCTTCTTTATATTCTTCTGAACGAGCCATCTCAGCACCATTCAACCGACCAGAGATACGTACTTTAATCCCTTCTGCGCCAGTACGCATTGTAGATTGGATTGCCATTTTAATCGCACGACGGTAATTAATCCGTGCTTCGATCTGTTTTGCAATAGATTCACCTACAATGTTAGCATCTAACTCAGGTTTACGAATTTCGATGATATTAATTTGTACATCTTTACCCGTCAACTTCTTTAGCTCTTCGCGAATACGATCTACTTCCTGACCACCTTTACCAATAATGATACCTGGACGAGAAGTGTGAATCGTTACTGTGATGCGCTTTAGGGTACGTTCAATGATAATCCGAGCAATACCACCTTTGTGAATACGAGCTTTTAGGTAAGTGCGGATTTTTTCATCTTCCACTACTTTATCACCCATCTGCTTACCACCGTACCAGCTAGATTCCCAGCCACGAATGATACCTAAACGATTACCAATTGGATTAGTCTTTTGACCCATAATCTTTAGTATAATTTAGCTAACTTCGCCATAAAGCGAAGCAATTAATTTTTAACTTTTACTATCCGTCTGCGTTTTCCACCTCAGCAGTATCATTTCCTACTCCTACGCCACTCTCACCGTCTGTATTTTCAGAATCTGTAGGAATACGGTTTTGAACTACAAGAGTTGCGTGGCACGTACGCTTACGAATTCGGTGTGCACGACCATGTGGTGCAGGACGGAAACGCTTTAATTGAGTACCTCCATCTGCAAATGCAGTCTTTATGTACAAATCGTATTCATCCGCTTGCTCACCGTCTAGTTTATACTCCCAGTTTGCAATGGCAGAAAGTAGTAATTTTTCTAACCACGTAGCTGCCTCTTTCTTGGTAAACCGCAGTATATCCAATGCTTCTTCGATATTTTTACCTCGAATATTATCAATTACTAAACGCATTTTGCGCTCAGACATCGGGCAATTTCTTAATTTAGCTATCGCTTCCATGATAAATTAGTTATTAGTAATCAGTAACTAGTTATCAGTAATCAGTTAATGACTGACCACAAGTAACTATGAACTAAACTATTTTTTACGGTTACCAGAGTGACCTTTAAAGTTACGTGTTGGAGCAAATTCACCCAACTTGTGACCTACCATATTTTCTGTAACAAATACGGGCACGAAAGTCTTACCGTTGTGTACAGCAATCGTTTCACCTACCATGTCAGGAATGATCATGGAAGCACGTGACCAAGTCTTTATAACGGTCTTACGACTAGATCCTTTCGCCTTCTCTAACTTAGTCAACAGTTTATGAAATACGTAAGGTCCTTTCTTTAATGAACGAGCCATATTATATAGAATGATGAATTATAAATGAAAAACGATGATTTGAAAATACATCAATTAATCATTCAAAATTATATTATAAAAAAAGCCATTTTCAAAAGCCAATGAATCATAAAGATTTAGGCTTTTAATTACGAACTTCTATTTTTTATTCTTTGTCTTACGCTTGGTAATAATCAACTGAGTAGAGTGCTTCTTATTGTTCCGCGTTTTTTGACCTTTTGCCATAATACCTGTACGAGAACGTGGGTGACCACCAGAAGCTCTACCTTCACCACCACCCATTGGGTGATCGACTGGGTTCATCGCTACACCACGAACTCGTGGACGGCGACCTAACCAACGTTTACGACCTGCCTTACCTAATACTTGTAAGCCGTGATCTGGATTAGAAGTAGTTCCAATCGTTGCTTTACAGGTTTGTAAAATACGACGTACTTCACCAGAAGGTAGGCGAACAATAGCATATTTTCCTTCACGACCAACTAGTGTACCATAAGTACCTGCACTACGTGCTAAAGCAGCTCCTCTTCCTGGAACCATTTCAATCGCGTGAATAGTTGTACCCAAAGGAATATCACTTAAATACATTGCATTACCAACATTAGGTGTTGCCTGATGTCCTGAGGTTACTGTATCACCGACAGTTAAGCCATTTGGTGCAACGATATACCTTTTTTCACCATCTGTATATTCCAATAATGCGATGTATGCAGTACGGTTTGGATCATACTCGATTCCTTTCACTTCCGCTGTAATATTCTCACGGTCACGTTTGAAATCGATAATCCGATAGCGGCGTTTGTGACCACCACCACGCTGACGCATGGTCATTTTACCTTTGTGGTTACGACCACCAGATTTCTTTAACGGTGCTAACAAGCTCTTTTCTGGCTTGCTTTTCGTTAATTCAGTGAAAGCATTTCCAACCCGTGTACGAGTACCCGGCGTTATTGGATTAAACTTTTTTACTGGCATGATAATCTTATTTTACTTAATCAGACTTCGGATAATTGGAGTCTATCCACCCCTGATTAATTTGTTTTAGAAGTTAGTCTTTTGACTATTAAAAATTAGATAAATAATATCTAAAACCTAACGTCTTTAAATTTAACCTCTTCTACTATAATTCTCCAAAGAAATCGATTTCTTCACCTTCTTCTAAAGTGATAATCGCTTTTTTATAAGAAGCTGTGATTCCGCGAGAAAGACCGCCACGTGTATTACGAGACTTCGTCTTACCAGGCATCACCATTGTGTTCACAGACTTTACTTGTACATTGTACATATCTGCAATCGCATTCTTGATTTCAATCTTATTCGCTCTACGGTTAACCACAAAACTGTACTGGCTTAAGCCTTCAGACAAACGTTCTGATTTTTCCGTAATAATTGGCTTGATAAGAATTTGCTGCTTCGCTGCCATTTTCTATAAATTTATGAGTTAACAACCTGAGTTGCACTCTTTATTTTTATGCGAATGTTTCCTTAATTTTCTCTACTGCACCTTCTGATAAAATGAGCTTGTTACAGTTCATAATGTTGTAGGTATTCAAATCTTGTGCGCGGATTACTTGAGTTTTAGACAAGTTGCGACCTGATAAGAAAACAGCATTTTCAGTATCACTGGTTACTAAAATAGCTTTGCTACCATTTGCGCCTAAGCTATTAAGTATGCCAACTAATTCTTTAGTCTTAGGTGTATCAAAAGAGAAATCTTCTACCACTACGATTTGCTCTTTGCTTGCTTTATCAGTAAAAGCAGATTTGCGAGCTAAGCGTTTCACCTTTTTATTCAATTTAATTTGGTAGTTGCGTGGACGTGGACCGAACATACGACCACCTCCGCGAAAAACACCACTTTTGATTGAACCAGCACGTGCCGTACCAGTACCCTTTTGACGCTTAATCTTCTTAGTAGAACCCGTAATTTCACCGCGCTCTTTAGATTTGTGCGTACCTTGACGTTGGTGCGCTAAATATTGCTTCACTGCCAAATACACCGCGTGTTCGTTGGGTTCAACACCAAAGATATCAGCGGGTAGTTCTACTTCACGACCAGTGGAAGCACCTTGAATATTTAAAACTGCGATATTCATAATAATATGCTATTGAGTTTAGGAATCCATGATTCCCCAACGATTACTTTTCAATGATTACATACGCGCCCTTATGTCCAGGGACTGCACCTTTAATCAGCAATAAATTTTGCTCAGGAAAGATTTTCAACACGCGCAAGTTTTTCGTCTTAATGCGTTTGCCACCAGTACGACCTGCCATACGCATACCTTTAAATACTTTAGCAGGATAAGATGCTGCACCAATCGAACCAGGAGCACGTTGGCGGTTATGTTGACCGTGAGTAGCATCATTTACACCTTTAAAGTTGTAACGCTTTACTTCCCCTTGAAAACCTTTACCTTTAGAAGTTCCAACCGCATTTACGATATCTCCTTCTTCAAATACTTCCTCAACCTTTACCACTTCGCCTAATGCTTTGTCAGCTACATCAAAATCACGAAATTCCACTACTTTACGTTTTGGAGTTGTTTTCGCAGTTCCAAAGTGACCTTGCATTGCTTTGCTAGTATTTTTGGCTTTTGCCTCACCATAGCCTAATTGCAACGCATTATAGCCATCTGAGTCTTCCGTTTTGACCTGCGTTACAACACAGGGGCCCACCTCAATTACAGTACATGCTACATTACGACCTGCATCATCATAGATGCTAGTCATACCGATTTTCTTACCGATTAGACCGTTCATTTTATTTAGCTATTTTCCACAAACATAGTTCATAAGTATCAAATCTCAATGAAAGACAAATAAAGTCATAGTCATCAAAATGTTACACTATAAAACTAAACTAGCCTGCAAGCGACCTATCCTACAAAATACACATAATTGCAATGTACTTTTTAGAATGCAACTCAGCCACTTCGACTATTGTTTGCTTTATTTATTGAAAATCAATGCATTAAGCAGACAAAAATCAGCTTAATGAATCGAACTTCTTAATAGAAAAACCACTCCAAGAGCAGTTAGAATAAACAAGTAAAATTAACGAGTACTTACTCATTATTTTTTATCATTTATTCGTTATAAAAAATTGGAATTACGTCAATTTAACCTGAATATCCACGCCACTTGGCAGTTCTAGTTTAGATAACGCATCGACTGTTTTAGGAGTTGGAGTATAAATTTCGATTAGTCGCTTGTGGGTGCGTAACTGGAACTGCTCGCGAGATTTCTTATTGACGTGCGGAGAACGGAGCACTGTAAATATTTTCTTCTCGGTGGGCAGCGGAATCGGACCAGTAACGACAGCACCGCTATTGCGAACGGTCTTGACGATTTTCTCCGTTGATTTGTCCACTAAATTGTGGTCATAAGAACGAAGCTTAATTCTGATTTTTTGATTCATACCTTAATAGGAAATGTAAATTATAATTAATAACTCTTAATTTAAAAGCCGTTAATTACACGTTACATGTTTGAAAATGTTGTTTGTAAAAACACGCTTTCTGAAAGCGAGCGCAAATTTACAAAAAATTAT